>CACGNF010000009.1 GCA_902574345.1 uncultured Pelagibacteraceae bacterium | reverse complement strand
CAAAAATAATTTTTATGGATAATGAAAACCATAAAAAAACCTGGAATAATTTTACCAAATTTGTGTTGTGGGGAACTGTCGCGGTAGTGTTAGTATTGGTATTAATGGCGTTATTCTTACTATAAAATTTTTTTAATGAAAATCGGATCAGTTTCAGAAAATCAAAAAATAGAAAAAAGGATTTCAATTACCCCTGAAATTGCAAAGAAGTATATTTCTATTGGACTTGAAGTTCATTTGTCAAAAAATTATGGTGTCCACTTAGGAATTTCTGATGAAGAATTTATAAATTTAGGTGTCAAATTTTCTGATGATGAAAATGAAGTTATTAATTGTTCAAATATAATTGTTCAATTAGGATTATTGTCTGAGGATAAATGTTCATTAATTAAAGAAGACAAAACTCTTATAGGTGTATTGAACCCTTTTGATAACAAACAAAAATTAGACAAACTAAAGCAAAATAAAATAAATCTCTTTTCATTAGAATTATTACCAAGGATAACCAGAGCTCAATCAATGGATATTTTATCTTCTCAAGCTAACTTAGCTGGATATAAAGCGGTGATCGAATCATTTGCTTTTTTTGAAAAAGCTATACCCATGATGATGACAGCCGCTGGTACAATTCCAGCTGCAAAGATTTTAGTTGTTGGAGCTGGTGTTGCCGGATTACAAGCAATAGCAACTGCAAAAAGAATGGGAGGAATAGTTTTTGCTACAGATGTAAGAATGGCATCAAAAGAACAAGTTGAAAGTTTAGGTGGAAAATTTTTGACAGTTGAGGGTTCTGAAAATTTAGAAACTGAAGGTGGTTATGCGAAAGAAGCCTCTGATGACTTTAAAAAAAAACAAGAGGAATTACTTTCTGAAACTTTAAAAAAAATTGATATTGTTATTTGTACCGCATTGATACCTGGAAAAAAAGCACCTGTGATTATCAAAGAGGATATGATTAAAAATATGCAAGCTGGTTCTGTAATTTATGATTTGGCCGCTATTCAAGGTGGCAACACTGCATTTACAAAAGCAGATGAAATTATTGAAAAAAATGGAGTTAAAATTATGGGTGAAAGTAATATCTTAAATAAATTACCAGTGTCTGCTTCTAGCTTATATGCAAAAAATGTGTTTAATTTCGTTGAAAACTTATTTGATAAAGAAAATAAAAAATTAAATATTAATTTAGAAGACGAAATAATAGAAAAAACGCTTATTAAATGAAATATGGAAATTGATCCTTTAATATTTAGACTCAGTATATTTATACTCTCAATATTTGTAGGGTATTACGTTGTTTGGAGTGTTACCCCATCTTTACATACTCCCTTAATGTCAGTTACTAACGCAATCTCATCTGTAATTATTGTTGGGGCAATAATTGCAGGACTATCTGGTAACGTAAATAGTGTGTTTAATATTTCTAGCATTTTTGGTTTTTTAGCCATTGCATTGGCAGCGATAAATATCTTCGGTGGTTTTTTAGTAACTCAAAGAATGCTTGCAATGTATAAAAAAAAGAAAAAGGATAAAAAATGATATCAGCAAACTTATCAGCAATTTTTTACCTAGTTTCTGGTGTGCTCTTTATTTTAGCTTTAAGGGGTCTATCATCTCCTGAAACATCAAGACAAGGTAATTTTTTTGGTATTCTTGGTATGATAATAGCTGTAACTGTAACTTTTTTATCTACAGGTAATTTTTCAACTGGATTTGTATATGTTCTGATATTCATTATAGTTGGAGGTTCAATAGGAGCTTTTATTGCTTACAGAATACCAATGACAGCGATGCCAGAGCTAGTTGCAGGATTTCATAGTTTAGTTGGCCTAGCAGCAGTTTTCGTGGCAATTTCTGCTTTTTTAAATCCTGAAGCATTTAATCTTGGATATCCAGGAAACATAAAACTTGGTAGTTTAATTGAAATGTCAATTGGAGCTGCAGTTGGAGCTATAACATTCTCTGGTTCAATAATTGCTTTTTTAAAATTACAAGGAATTATGTCAGGTTCACCAATAACATTTAAAGGTCAGCACCCTTTAAATGCTGTAATCTTAATTTCAATAATTGTTTTAATTTATTTGTTATGTTCAACACAATCATCAAATTTATTTTGGATATTATTAGCAGTCTCATTTTTAATTGGTTTTCTTTTGATAATCCCAATCGGTGGAGCAGATATGCCAGTCGTGATTTCTATGCTTAACTCGTATTCGGGTTGGGCTGCTGCAGGTATAGGTTTTACTTTAGAAAATACTGCATTAATAATTACAGGTGCTCTTGTAGGATCATCTGGTGCTATATTATCTTACATAATGTGTAAGGGAATGAATCGTTCATTTTTTAACGTAATTTTAGGTGGTTTTGGTGCAACTGACGAAAAGTCAAGCACTTCATCTAAAGAACAGAGACCAGTTAAAAGTGGAAACGCAGATGATGCTGCATTTTTGATGAAGAATGCCTCATCTGTTATAATAGTTCCTGGTTATGGTATGGCTGTTGCACAAGCTCAACACGCCTTAAGAGAAATGGTTGATACTCTAAAAAAAAACGATATTAAAGTTTCTTATGCTATTCATCCAGTTGCAGGTAGAATGCCAGGTCATATGAACGTATTATTAGCTGAGGCAAATGTTCCTTATGATGAAGTTTTTGAATTAGAAGAGATTAACAACGATTTTGCAAATGCAGATGTAGCCTTTGTGATTGGTGCAAATGATGTAACTAACCCTGTCGCAAAAACTGATCCGCAAAGTCCAATATATGGAATGCCAGTATTGGATGTTGAAAAATGCAAATCTGTTCTTTTTGTCAAAAGAAGTCTCTCACCTGGATATGCAGGTATTGATAACGACCTTTTCTATAAAGAAAATACACTTATGCTATTTGCTGATGCAAAGAAAATGACAGAAGATATTACAAAAAATTTATAGATAAATGAGTATAAAAGTTTTTTGTGATATAGCTGACCTTAATAATATTAAAAAATTTAACAATAATGATTTTGTAAAAGGGTTTACTACAAATCCTAGTTTAATGCGAAAAGCAGGAGCGAAAGATTATGAATCATACTCAAAACAAATACTTAAAGTTTGTGATAAAAAACCAATTTCATTTGAGGTTTTTGCTGACAATGCAAAATTGATGATTGAACAGGGAATTAAGATCAACAATTGGGGTAAAAATGTTTACGTAAAAGTTCCTGTCATTAACTCTAAAAAACAATTTACAGGTAAAGTTATAAAAAACTTAAATAGTAAAAATATTAAACTTAATATAACGGCTGTTTACACTGCTAAACAAACAGCAAAAATTTTAAAAGCCATTAATAAAAAAACAAAAGTAATTATTTCTATTTTTGCTGGAAGGGCAGCAGATACAGGAAAAGATCCAGTGCCTGAATTTATCAAAAGCATAAGAATTGCAAAAAGTTTTAAAAATGTTCAAATTTTATGGGCAAGTGTAAGAGAACCTTATAACTATATCCAAGCAAAACAATTAGGTTGTCATATAATAACAATACCCCCATCGATCATTGAAAAAATACAAAAATTTGGAAAATCATTTGACCAACTTACTCAAGAGACAGTCAAGAATTTTTTGATTGATAGTAGAAAGTCTAAATTTAAACTTTAGGATATTTGGTTGCGGGGGACGGATTTGAACCGCCGACCTTCAGGTTATGAGCCTGACGAGCTACCAGACTGCTCCACCCCGCGATATACTTAAATTCTATTTTTTAACTTATTAAGTTTTTTAACTCTCTTAATATTTTCTTGAAGAATTCTTTTTTTCTTTTCAGAGGGTTTTTCATAAGTATTCTTTAATTTTATTACTTTAAAAAAACCATCTCTTTGAAGTTTTCTTTTCAAAACTCTAAGAGCTTGCTCTACATTATTATCTTTTACTTCTATTTTAATAAATACCTCCAAAAAAATGTGTAGTTAACATTTTTATATTTTTATGTCTATCTAATTTATTCACAATAAAGGATTATATTGGATTTTTTTGTTTCTCTTTTTCTTTTTTTTCTCTTTTAATTCGTCTTTCAGCTTTTTCTAATGCTTGAACTAAATCTTTTTGGGTAAATAAATTTAAAGCTACAGGGTCTTTTGGATTCAAATTATTATAATTCCAATAACTTTTATTTCTTATTGAAGTAACAGAATTTTTAGTAACTCCCACAAGCTTTGCAATTTGGGAATCTTTTAAAATATTGTGATTTTTAATCAGCCACAACGCTGAGTCTGGTTTGTCTTGTCTTTTTGATAGGGGAATGTATTTTTTAATTTTTTTCTCTGAATTTGATATTTCAATGTCGGTATTCTTTATTTCTAACGGTCTAGATTGATCTTTTGAGGATAATTCAATTTCTTCTCTTGAAAGTTGTCCTGAGATTATTGGGTTATAAGCTTTAATTCCTTTTGCAACTTCTCCATCAGCTATCCCTTGAACCTCTACTTCATGCAAATTACAAAAATCGGCTATCTGTTTGAAAGTAAGTGTTGTGTTTTCTACTAGCCATACAGCTGTTGCCATAGGCATTAAGGGAGCATTTGTCATTAACTTTTATTTTCTGACCTAAAATTTTGGAATTTTTTATTAAATTTACTTATTCGACCTTTATCTAATAATTTTTGTTTTCCACCCGTCCAAGCAGAATGTGATTTTGGATCAATTTCTAGTTTAAGAATATCACCCTCAGCGCCCCAAGTAGACCTTGTCTCAAATTGAGACCCATCTGTCATTTCAACTTTTATAGTGTGGTAGTTCGGATGTATTTTTTTTTTCATCACGAGACTTATAACAAAAGAAATTTTTAAAACAATTAAAAGTTGCCCAGTTTTTCAATGAATTTAGCATTTATTTCTACTGATGAAGCCAAAACTTTTATATTTTTAATATTATTAAGATCAATATCATTAATTACTCCTCCTGCTTCTTTTATTAAAACTATACCTGCAGCTATGTCCCATAAATTTAAATTATTCTGAGCATATCCGTCTAGCCTTCCAGATGCTACGTATGCAATATCAAGTGCAGCACATCCGGATCTTCTATAAGTAAAGCTTGGTTCATTCTTTAATTTTCCAACTGCAAATAAACATTCATCCAAATTATTTTTTTTTGAGACTCTTATTCGCTGATTATTAAAAAAAGCTCCATTATTCTTTTCGGCATAAAACATTTCGTCTTTAATAGGATCAAAAATCAATCCACATATAATCTCATTGTCTGATTTCAAAGCAATGGATATTGCAAAATGTGGTATTCCATGTAAAAAATTAATTGTTCCATCAATAGGATCAATTATCCATGAATTGGAAGTATCTTTATTCTTTTCAACACCATTCTCCTCACTAATGATTGAATAGTTTGGCCTTGCCTTTTTAAGCTCCTCTATAATTATTTTTTCTGCTTTAACATCAGAATTAGTTACAAAATCCCTTGGTCCTTTTTTAGATACTTGCAACTTCTCTAATTCACCAAAATCTCTTATTAAAATTTTAGATGCTTTTTCGCATGCCTTTATCATCACATTGAGATTTGCAGATATTGAATTCATAAATTAAATTTTTTTGATGTATTCTAAATTTCTGGTATCTATGACAACATTATCTCCCGCTTCAATAAATGGTGGAACCTGAATGCTTAATCCATTTTCTAAAACTGCAGGTTTATAAGATGATGAAACAGTTTGACCTTTTAATGCAGCGTCTGTGGTTTCAATTTTACAAGTTACCTGGTTTGGTAAATCTACAGAAATTGGGTTATCATTATAAAAACTTATTGTTACCTCAAGATTTTCAGTCAATAACTTCCCTTTTTCTCCAATTAGACTTTTTTGAATTTCTGTTTGTTCAAAAGTTTTTGGATTCATAAAAAAGTACTTTTCTTGATCCTCATATGAAAATGTAAAATTAGTTTCCTCTAATGAAGCCTTTTCAATTGTTTCATTAGATCTAAATCTTTCATTAAGTTTGGTATTTTTGTTTACACTCTTCATCTCCACTTGTGCAAATGCTCCACCTTTTCCAGGTTTAACATGCTGTGTTTTTAGTACCTGCCACAAATCATTTTTATATTCTAGCAACATGCCCACTCTAATTTCACCTGCATTAATTTTCATATTAATTTTTTTATCGCGTTCTTTGGTTTAAGTTTTTTATTTTTCCAAATGTAGCCTGAAATAGCTAAAAAGTTTGCCTTATTCAACAAAAGATTTTTATAATTATTAAAGTTAATTCCACCGATTACAACAATTGGGGTATTTGTAATCTTTTGAGCTTTTTTAAGTAAACTTATGGATGCTTTATATTTAACTTTTTTTGTTTTAGATAAATTAAAAGCTCCAAAAGCTAAATAGTCAGCTTTATTTTTTATTGCAATTTTTGCTAGTTTAATTGAATTATGACATGTAATTCCAATTATTTTATTTCCAATTAATTTTCTTGCTTCTCTAATTTTCATATCACTTTGACCAAGATGGCATCCATCGGCATTTAATTTTTTTGCAAGGTATACATCATCGTTAATTATAAATTTTACCTTAAATTTTTTACATATCTTTTGAATTTTATGTCCAATTATTAATTTTTTTTTGAAACTAACTTTTTTAAGTCGTAGTTGAAAAAAACTTGTTTTTTTTTGTTTTAATACTTCATTTAAATTTTTAAAAAAATTTTTTTCAATTTTAGGTGGGGATATTAGGTAAATAAATCTTTTTTTATTATATCTCAAGATCTTTTGACCATTTTCCTTGAGCAGCCAATGTATTCATTTTGGCTCGGTGGTTAAAAATCTGCTGAGTACCCTTAATATTCTTAATATCTTGTGACCAATACTTTAAAGCACTTTGTTGTAGAGCTCTACCGTAAGAATAACTCATTATAAAGCCCGTATTATTGTGTTTATTAATTAAATTCAAGTTTTCTGTCGCTTCTATTTCGGATTGACCTCCAGACAGAAAAGCTATTCCCGGAACTTCCGAGGGTACTGAGGATTTCAAACATTCTAAAGTTAATTTTGCTACTCTCTCATTAGTAATTTTTTCTTTAGATCTGTTTCCTGCTAAAACCATATTAGGTTTTAGTATAATTCCCTTCAAATCTACTTTATGTGTTATTAGTTCTTCAAAGCATTTTTTTATAACTTCAGAAGTTTTTTCTAAACACTCTTTAGCAGAATGATCACCATCCATTAAAACCTCAGGCTCAACTATTGGAACCATATTGCACTCTTGAACTAATGCAGAGTATCTGGCTAATGCATGTGCATTAGAGTGTATTGAGAGTTTGCTTGGATAAATTTTAGTTATATTATAAACACCTCTCCATTTAGTAAATTTTGCACCTAATTTGTAATATTCTTTTAATCTTTCCCTTAATCCGTCAAGACCCTCAGTAATTTTTTCATCTGGAGAACTAGCTAAAATTTTTGCTCCTGTGTCTACTTTAATACCTGGCAATGAGCCTGTATCCGATATTAATTCTGGAATTGTATTTTTTTTGGATGATGTTTGTTTAATTGTTTCATCGTAAAGAATAACACCTCCAATACAATCTTTCATTGAGGATGAGCTAAAAAGCGTTTCTCTGAACAACAATCTATTTTCTGGGGTTGAGGGAACATTTACACTATCTAATCTTTTTGTCATTGTTGCAGTACTTTCATCTGCAGCTAAAATTCCTTTACCGTTTTCTAAAATTTTTAATGCTGTATTATTTAGTTCTGACATTTTATTTTAGGGCTTTTATACCAGGAAGTTCTTTTCCTTCAAGATATTCTAAAAAAGCACCACCAGCAGTTGAAACAAAATTAAAATCTTTAATTGCATTTAGCTGATTAACAACCGCCACAGTATCTCCTCCACCAACTACGGAAAAAATTGAATCATTTTTATTTTTTTTAATAATTGTTTTTGCAATTTCAATGCTACCTTTAGCAAAATTTGGGTTTTCAAAATAACCAGCAGGACCATTCCAAAGAACTGTTTCGCTACTTTCAATTATATTTTTTATTCTTTTAAGTGTTTTAGGTCCCACGTCTAAGATTAAATCATCATCTGTTATGTCCTTGAGATCTTTTATCTGAGCATCATCATCTGCACTTTTGCCTATTAAAACATCCTCTGGATAAGTAACTTCACAGAGTGAATTTTTTGAAATTTCAAAAATTTCTTGTATTATACTTTCATAATTTTCCTCACTAATTGATTTGCCAATTTTATTACCTTTGAAGCTCAGAATATTGTTAGCCATACCACCCACAAAGATTATGTTATTAAATTTAGGTATTAAATTTTTGATTATGTCTATTTTTGTAGAAATTTTTGATCCACCAATAATACAAGTAATTGGTTTTTTGATTTCAATAGTAACTTTTTTTAAAGCATTTACCTCAGTCTCAAATTGTAATCCAGCAAATGATGGCAGAAATTCTGTAATTTTACAGACTGAAGCATGTGTTCTATGAGAGCAAGAAAAAGCATCATTTACGAACAAATCTGCAAAACTAGCTAGGTGTTTTGAAAAATTTGACTCATTCTTTTCTTCTGCTGCATAAAATCTTATGTTTTCGAAAAAGATAACTTTCTCCTCAGGCTCTTTAAATAAATCATCTCTTTTGATTTTTAAAATGTCCTCACTTATAAAGTTGACTTTAATTTTTATTTTTTTTTTTAAGTAATCACAAATTGGTTTAAGAGAGAGATCTTTATTAAATTTGCCTTTAGGGCGTCCGACATGAGAAATTATTAAAATTTTTGCATTTCTTTTTATTAAAAATTCGATAACTGGTATAATTTTAATTATTCTGGTTTCGTCGACAATGTCACCATTTTTCAAAGGGACGTTTAGGTCTAATCTTAATAAAACTCTCTTACTACTAAGATTTTCACAATCTTTAATATTGTTCATTAAGAATTCTTATGAAGATATTCTACAATATCACACATTCTATTTGAGAAACCCCATTCGTTATCATACCAGGCTGAAATTTTACCCATATTTTTACTCACCACCTTTGTTAAGCTTTCGTCTACTATTGAAGAAGCAGGATTATGATTAAAGTCGATTGAAACAAGTTTTTCTTTTGTAGTTTCAAGAATTTTATTTTTTTTACTAAAATTTTGAAATGCTAAATTAATTTTATCAATTGTAATGTCTTTTTTTGTGCAAAAGACTAGTTCAATCAATGAAACATTAGGCGTAGGGACTCTCATAGCCACACCTTCTAATTTACCTTTAAGGGAAGGTATAATCTCGCCAATTGCTTTTGATGCACCTGTTGAGGTTGGCACAATAGACTGGCTTGCCGATCTAGCTCTTCTTGGGTCTTTATGGGAATTATCTAATATTCTTTGGTCACTTGTAAATGAATGAATTGTGGTCATAAACCCTTTTTCAATTTCGAAATTTTCGTTTAAAACATGGGCCACAGGGGCAAGACAATTTGTTGTGCAAGAAGCAGCAGATATAATCTTATCCTCTTTTTTCAATTCAGTCTCATTTATTCCATATACAATAGTTTTGTCAGCATCTTTACACGGAGCAGAGACAATAACTTTTTTTGCACCATTATTAATATGTGCTAGTAATTTTTCTTTAGAGTTAGATTTACCTGTACACTCTAAAACATAATCCACTCCATATTTATTCCAATTAATATCATTTAAATTTGTTTCTTGGCCAAATAAAATTTTATCTTTGTTGATAATAATATGATTTTCATCAAAATCTATTTCTGCATTAAATTTTCCGTGAACAGAGTCATATTTTAATAGAGATGAACATGTTTCAGGATTAGTTCTATTATTGATGTATTTAATCTCTATATTTTTATTTTTATTCTCGATAATTGATCGAACAATCATTCTTCCAATTCTACCCATTCCATTTATTCCAATTTTGACTGTCATAATTTTTTTTTAATTTTTTTTGCTATTATCTTTGAGCTTAATCCAAAGTGATTATATATATCTTTATAAGGCGCACTTTTTCCAAAATCATCAATTCCAAAATTAAGTCCTTTGCTGCCAGTATATTTTTTCCAATAATTAGTTTCAGAGGCCTCTATAGAAACTACAAGCTTAGTTTCATTTAAAATTTTATTTTTGTAGATTTCAGTTTGTTGATCAAATAATTCCTGGCAAGGCATTGATATTACTTTTGAGTAAATGCCATCTGTGGCTAATTTATGACTAACGTCTATTGCAAGACTAGTTTCAGATCCTGTTGCTATAATAGTTGCACTTATTTTATTACTCGTTCTTAAAACTTCATAAGCGCCAGCTAAAGACAAATTTTTTGATGTTTTTTTTGTACGAACTGGATTTAAGCTTTGTCTTGTTAGGGCTATTACGCTTGGAGAACTTTGGCTATTTAATGCCAATTGCCAACACTCAAAAGTTTCTATTAAGTCAGAAGGTCTAAAAATATTCAAATTTGGTATTGATCGTAAACTTGTCAATTGTTCTATTGGTTGATGAGTTGGTCCATCTTCTCCAAGACCAATCGAATCATGTGTAAAAACATAAATAACTTTTTGTTTCATCATAGCAGCTAGTCTTATTGATGGTTTACAGTAGTCGCTAAATATTAAAAAAGTTCCACCATAAGGAACAAGCTCACTATGAAGTGAGATACCATTCATAATACCACACATCGCATGTTCTCTAACTCCAAAATGGATATAATTTCCGGAAAAATCATTTGATTGAATAATTTTATGACTTTTGGTTTTGGTATTATTGGATCCTGCTAAATCTGCTGATCCACCAATTAAGTTTGGAAGTTTGGATGCAATTTCCAAAAATTTTTCTGAACATTTTCTAGTAGCTATTGGTTGTAATTTTTTTAAGTAGTCTGATTTTGCTTTTTCTATTTCTGAATTGATAGTATTTTTATTAAATCTTAGTGAAAATCTTTTTTTATTCTTATTAGCTTTTATTGATGCTTTTTTACCGATTGATCTCCATTGATCCATCAAGTTTTTTGGAATTTCAAAAGTATTGTATGGCCAGTCTAATTTTTTTCTGACCAATCTTATCTCATCTTCACCTAATGGACTGCCATGAGATGATGCTTTACCTCCTTTATTTGGGGATCCGTATCCAATCGTTGTTTTACAAGAAATCGCTATAGGTTTTTTTGATTTTTGTGCTTTTTGAAGAGCCTTTGTTATTTCTTTATAATTATGTCCATTAATTTTTAAATAATTCCAGCCATAGCTTTTAAACCTTTTTTCATGATCATCAGATACTGCTAAGCTGGTTGGACCATCTATTGAAACTGAATTGTTATCGAAAAGTAATATCAGGTTTTTAAGTTTTAAGTGTCCAGCAAGACTTAAAGCTTCATGACTTATTCCCTCCATCAAGCAGCCATCGCCCGCTAAAACGTAAGTTTTATGATTGATAATTTTTTTTCCCAATCTTTTTTTTAAAACTTCTTCTGCGATTGCAAAACCAACCGCATTAGAAATTCCCTGTCCTAAAGGACCTGTTGTAGTTTCAATGCCAGTGCTTGGATGATATTCGGGGTGACCTGCACATATTGAATTTAGTTGTCTAAATTTTTTAATTTCTCTTAAAGAAATACTTTTATAACCCGTCAGATAGAGGAGCGAGTAAAGTAGCATAGAACCATGTCCTGCTGACAGAACAAATCTATCTCTATTAATCCAATCTGGATTTTTAGGATTAAAGTTTAAGAAATCTTTATAAAGAACTGTTGCAACATCAGCCATTCCCATAGGCATACCTGGATGCCCAGAATTTGCTTTTTGAACAGCATCTATTGACAAAAATCTGATACAATTCGCTAATTCTTTATAAAGTTTACTCAAGTAATTATCCTGCCTAGACTAAGAAGATTCTATTTAATAATATAATCATATATATATGAATTCTGTGATCGAAAAAGAAAAAAAACTAAATTTAGCTTTAGCAAAATTAAAAAATTTAAACTTAAAAAACCCAGACGTTAAAAAAAATATAGAGAATTTAAGTAGTCAAAAAAATCAATTAGAAATTGAAAAGCAAGAAATAGAAGAAAAATATAAAAGTTTAATAAATGATTATAACAATTTAAGTAAAAAATTAGAAGAATTACAAAATCAAGAAAAAGCAGAAAAAAAAAGACAGATTGAGTTTTCTGAAAAAATTGATGAATTAAATCAAGAAACAGATATTTTGTTAGATGAGGTAGATAAATGGCAAACGTAAGTATTAAGTTTAATGGAAAAGAATTTTTGTTGTCTTGTGAGGACGGCCAGGAAGAGCATCTTGAAGAATTATTAATTCAAATCAATCAGAAATTTAATAATCTTAAAAATGATCTTGGAAATCTTGGAGAGAATAAACTTCTATTAATTACAGCTGTTAAAGTAATGGATGAATATTATGAAACTAAAAAAAAAGTAGATCAAAAAAAGAATGAGTTAAGAGATCTTTCAAATAAATTTAAAGAGCTTAAAACTTTAATTTATGAGTACAGAGATAAGAAAGAACTGGAAATAAACTCACTTAACAAAGATCAACTTAAATTAAAAAATGAAATTGAGATAAATCAAAAGAGTTACGAGAAGTTAATTGACGAAGCTGCTGATGAAATTTCAAATTTTGTTGAAAAAGCAAATTTAGAAAATATCTCTAAGTAAAATTCTAGTGAATAAATCTGAGATCAGAAAAAAATTATTAAAAGTCAGAAAACTAAATAACAATAAAAATTTAGTTATAAAAATCAATAATATTATAAAAATTTTAAAAAAAGAAAAAGTAAATAAAAAAATAATTGGGGGTTATTATCCATATAATCATGAAGTTGATCCAATTAAAATTCTTAATATACTTGAAAAACTTGGTTATCAAATATCATTGCCGAAAATTAAAAAAAATAATCAAATGGATTTTTTATCCTGGTCAACAAAAGAGCCTCTATCAATAAATAAATATGGAATACCTGAACCTACATCAGATCAAATTGTCTACCCAAGTATTCTTTTAGTACCACTTGTAGCATTTGATAATCACTTAAATAGATTAGGTTACGGGGGTGGTTATTACGATAGGTACATTAAAAAAGTAAAAAAAAACAAAAAAATTATATTAATTGGGTTAGCTTATTCTTTTCAAAAAGTAAAAAAAATACCAGCTAACAAATATGATATGAAACTGGATTTTATTGCAACAGATAAAAATTTTATATGAGAATTTTATTTTTAGGAGATGTGGTAGGGAACTCAGGTTGTTCGAAAATATTGAATAATCTTTTAAGCCAAAAAGAATTAAATAACATTGATTTTGTAATCGTAAATGGAGAAAATGCAGCTGAGGCAGGAGTTGGATTAACAAAAGAAATCTGTGAGGATTTTTTTAAATGTGGTGTTGATGTCATTACTACTGGTAATCATGTTTGGGATCAAAAAGATATTATGAAATTTATAGATAATGAAAATAGGTTACTTCGCCCAAAAAATTTATTTGAGCCAGCACCAGGTAAAGGATTTGAAGTTTTTCAAAATGAGAAAAATATAAAAATCGGTGTTTTAAATTTAATGGGAAATGTTTTTATGAAAAAATGTGATGACGTATTTGAGATTTCAGAAAAATTTTTAAAAGAGCACAAACTAAAAGAGGATTATGATTTTCTAGTTGTTGACTTTCATGGAGAAATTACTAGTGAAAAAAATGCGATAGGATATTTTTTTGATGGTAAAGCTACTCTAGTGGTTGGAACACATACACACATTCCAACAAATGATGCAAGAATTTTGAAAAATGGTACAGCTTATCAAACAGATGCAGGCATGTGTGGTGATTATGACTCAGTTATTGGAATGAATAAAGATAACTCTTTAAACAGATTTATGAAAAAAGAGTCAACCAAACATTATCCAGCAACTGGTGAGGCTACTTTAAGTGGAGTAATTGTTGATTGTGATATAAAAACTGGTTTAGCAAAAAAAATTGAAAGCTATGTTTTTGGAGGTCAGCTAAATAATACTTAATTAAGTTATGGCAGGACATTCTCATTGGGCAGGAATAAAACATAAAAAAGGTAAAGCCGATAAGCAAAGATCCAAAATTTTTTCAAAGTTATCGAAAGAAATTACTGTTGCGGCAAAACTTGGAGATAAAGATCCAGCAATGAATCCAAGATTAAGATCTGCGATTCAGGCTGCAAGATCAGCAAATATGCCCAAAGAGAATATAGAGAGAGCGATTGATAAATCTTCAGTTAATAACGAATCAAATTTTGAAAATTTAAGATATGAAGGCTTTGGACCAGAAAAAGTAGCAGTGATAATAGAAGCATTAACAGATAATAAAAATAGAACAGCGTCCAGTATTAGAACAATTTTTCAAAAAGCAGGTGGCAATCTTGGAACCCAAGGTTCTGCTTCTCATAATTTTAATCAATTAGGAATAATAAAGATTGATAAAAAAGAGGTTTCTGATGATCAAATTTTTGAGTTAGCTACCAACGCTGGAGCTGATGAATGTAAATCAGAAAATGATTTTCATGAAATACAATGTCCTGTAAGTGAAATTTATAATGTTAAAAAAGAATTAGAAAAAAAAATTACAAATTTTATCTCAACAGAAATTGAATGGGTACCACTCAATAGTATAAAAATTTCTAAAGAAAAAAATGAAGATTTAATAAATTTCTTTGAATTACTTGAAGACAATGATGATATACAAAATGTTTATTCTAACGCTGAATTTATAAACTAAGTTATGTTAATAATAGGTATAGATCCTGGAATTTCTGGTTCAATTTGTTTTTTAGATAATGGAAAAATCCTAGATGTTATTGAAATGCCTGTAATGACAGATGGGAAAAAAAATAAAAAACAAGTAAATGGTTCGCAAGTTTATAATGAAGTTACTAAAAGAATTAAACAATTTGAAAAAAATCAAATTAGAGTTGTGATTGAACACGTTTCTGCAATGCCTGGCCAGGGCGTTACTAGTATGTTTAATTTTGGACAATCTTTTGGAATTTTAAAGGGTATTTGTACCGCGATGCAATTACCCATGTATTTTGTAAGGCCCGCAAAATGGAAGAAATATTTTAACCTTTTAAATTCTGAAAAAGATGCCAGCAGGACAAGAGCAATAGAAATATTTCCTTATTTTTCATCTCAATTATCTAGAAAGAAAGACTCAAATAAAGCTGATGCGATTTTGATAGCAAGTTTTTATCATGAAACTTACAAAATTGATGAATAGCTTTAATTATTCAGACAAAATCATGACACATTTAAGTGTGAGAAGACGATATGGAAGCTGATATCACGTCTCAAGCAGTTGGGCTGGCCTCAAGTGCTGATTTTTCTTTAATTAATTTATTTATTAGAGCTGACATAGTTGTCAAGTCAGTTATCATAATGTTAATAGCTTGTTCCATATATTCATGGGCAGTAATAATTGAAAAATATAGATTGTTTAAAAAAATAAATCAATCTACAGAAGAGTTTGAAACAAAGTTTTGGAATTCTAAATCTGCAGAAACTTTTTATAATAATCTACCAGCTAATGTTCAAGACCCGATGGCTTTAATTTTTAAAGATGCGATGCAAAACTTATTGAAGAGAAGATCTAGAACAGATTTAAACAATAGGATGATTACAATGTTAGAGACGGGTATTGAAAAACAAATATCAAAAATCACTAAAGGTTTTACTTTTTTAGCAACAGTAGGATCAACAGCTCCATTCATAGGCTTATTCGGAACAGTTTGGGGAATTATGAACTCTTTTCAATCTATAGCAATTTCAAGAAATACTAGTCTGGCAATTGTTGCACCTGGAATAGCTGAAGCACTATTCGCAACTGCTTTAGGTCTACTAGCAGCAATACCTGCAGTTGTTGCATATAATAAATTTAATAATGACTCGATTAAGTATTCCCAAAAATTAGAAAATTTCTCAAAAAGATTTTTAACGATTATCTAAAATGGCTTTTAAATTAAATCGTTCATCAAAAGAACCAATGAGCGAAATAAATGTAACACCATTTGTAGATGTAATGTTGGTGCTTTTAATTATTTTTATGGTGACTGCACCTTTGTTAACTGTTGGAGTTCAGGTTGATTTACCAGAAAGTTCTGCCGACTCTCTTCCCGAAGAAGCTGAACCACTGACTTTAACAATAAACTCTAAGGGTGAAATTTATATTCAAGAATCAAAAGTTGAATATGAAAAAATAATAGCAAAAGTCTTAGCAGTTTCAAAAAATAGAACTGATACAAGAATTTACGTGAGGGGCGATAAGACAATTAATTATGGAAGAGTATTAGAAATTATGGGCCTACTATCTGGGTCTGGTTTCACTAAAGTAGCACTTATATCCGAACCATATAAAGAAAGGTAAGAAGTGAATAGAAGTATAATTATATCTTCTGTATCACATCTGGTTTTAATAATGATTACAGCTTTTAGTTTACCTTTTTTGGCAAAAAAACCAATTGATCTTCCCCCGATTGTATCTGTAGAATTAATACAGATTACAGATAAAACGAATATTCCATACGCACCTAAAGCAAAGAAAATTATTGAAAAAATTAAAGAGAAAGAAAAAAAGTTGGTATCTGAACAAGCTCCCCCAAAAAAAGTAAAAAAAATTAAACCAGATTCGGTTCCAATGCCAGATGATAAGCCTAAAAAGGTTGAGAAAATAAAAGAGGATAAACAAAATCCAGAAAAAATTGATAATGAAGTTAAGCAGGTTTCTGAATTTGAAAAAAAAGAGTTATTCGATCCAAATAATATTGCAGCCTTAATTGATAAATCTAAAGTTGAAAGTGCTAAAACGATAAAAAAAAATAACAAAATTACGCAAGATCAAAAAAAGAATGTTGAAAATGCAGGTTTATCTTTAAGCGAAGAGGATGCTTTAAAAGCCCAAATATTTGGTTGTTGGAGTATTCCTTTAGGTCTGCCTTACAATGAAAATTTATTAGTAAGAATTAAACTTCAACTGAATCCAGATGGAACAATTCAAGAGTCAGAGATTTTGGATCATGCAAGAATGAATAAACCTGGTCAGGGTTTTTATAAGGTTTTGGCGGAAAGTGCTTTAAGAGCAATAAAATTATGTCAGCCCTTAAGAGTTCCAACAACTGGTTATGAAAGATGGAAAGAATTACAATTAAATTTTGATGCAAGAGAAATGTTAGAGGGATAGAATATTTTAATGAGAAATCTAATTATTTTATTTTTAATATTTATAATACCTACTAAAGCATTAGGTCTAATTGAGGTAGATATTACACGAGGAAACTTGAATCCACTACCTATTGCAGTATCGCCATTATCAATTGATGATGAGTCAAAAAAGAGTTTTGAGAAAACTTTAAAGAAAAAAGATATTGGGTCAGAAATTTCTAAAGTTATCGAAAAAAATTTGAAAACTTCAGGTCTTTTTAATCCATTAGATAAAAACGCTTTTCTTCAAGCACCTGATATTGCTCACCTAAAACCACGTTTTGAGGATTGGAATTTAATTAAAGCTCAAGCTTTAATAACAGGTAAAGTTAAAAATGTTGATGATAAACTTAGAGTTGAGTTTAGATTATGGGATGTGCTTGCTGGAAAAGAAATGATGGCTCTAGCATTTACGACAGTGCCAAACAACTGGAGACGTGTTGGTCATATAATAACAGATAAAGTTTACGAGAGATTAACTGGAGAAAAAGGTTATTTTGATACGAGGATAATCTATGTTGCTGAAGAGGGTCCAAAAACAAAGAGAATTAAAAAATTAGCCATCATGGATCAAGATGGTGCAAATAACAAATTTTTAACTCTAGGAAATGAACTTGTTTTGACACCAAGGTTTAATCCTACAAGCCAAATGGTAACATATCTATCTTATTTTAGAAATCTACCTAGAGTTTATCTTCTTGATATAGAAACAGGTATTCAAGAAGTGGTAGGAGATTTTCCAGGAATGACTTTTGCCCCTAGATTTTCTCCAGATGGAAAAAAAATTATAATGAGTTTTGCTAAGGATGGAAATTCGGATATTTATACAATGGATTTAGAAAATAGAATTGTAGAGAAAATTACCAATCATCCCTCTATAGATACCTCACCATCTTATTCCCCGGATGGAAAATTTATTTGTTTTAACTCTGACCGAAGTGGGTACCAACAAATTTATGTCATGAAAAGTGATGGTAGCAATGTTAAAAGAATTTCTTTTGGAAATGGTTTATATGGTACTCCTGTTTGGTCTCCAAGAGGTGATTTAATCGCTTTTACAAAATTACATAAAGGTAAATTCTACATCGGTGTGATGAGAACCGATGGATCTGGTGAGAGATTGTTGACAGAAAATTTTTATCAAGAAGCTCCTTCCTGGTCGCCTAATGGACGAGTGTTAATTTTTTATAGAGAGACTAAAACTGATGATAAAGGAGAGGGTTTTTCTGCTAAATTGTGGTCAATTGATTTAACAGGCTATAATGAGAGGCTTGTAGATACCCCTACTGATGCATCAGACCCATCATGGTCATCTTTATTAAGTAATTAACTTAAAATATCTTGATTTTTTACCTTGAAACATTTAATTAGTTGTGAAAAAGTTAGTTTTAAGAAATATTGACCAAGGAGCATTAATGAAATTAAACAAAATTTTAAAGAACACTTTTTTAGTATTATTAGCATGTTTAGTGTTGTCTGCTTGCGCAACATCAAAAAAATCTACAGGACAAATGCAAGGGGATGTTTACACTGGAACTGATACAGTTGAATATTTAGCTTCAGGTGTTCCTGACAGAGTTTTCTTTGCAACTAATGAGTCAGTTTTGACTACTGCATCAAGAGAAACTTTAAGAAAACAAGCGGCATGGTTAAGAAAAAATTCTGACATTACAATCGTCCTTGAAGGACATGCTGACGAAAGAGGAACAAGAGAATATAACTTAGCATTAGGTGAAAGAAGAGCTAATGCTGCTAAAGATTATTTAATGACTTATGGGATTTCCTCTAACAGAATTTCAGTTCTAAGTTATGGAAAAGAAAGACCAGTTGACTCTGGCTCTAATCCTTTGGCTTGGTCAAAAAACAGAAGATCTGTTACAGTAAAAGCAAATTAATTTTAAAAAATTCAAGACCCTTAATTAATTCAATTAGTTAAGGGTCTTTTTTTTGCCATTATTTTAATCATAAGATTATTTTAATGCGACACATTTTAAGAAAATTTAAAATTATTACATTTTGTTTTAGTAATTTTTTTTTGATAACTTATTCTTACGCTGACAATCACAATATTTACGAAATATTAGATCAACTTCAGAAAGATATAAAGACTCTAGAAAAAGCAGTATACTCAGGATCAATAGAATTAAATAGTGATAGCTCTGTAAATTTAAATTCAAATTTAGATAATAATTCAGAAGATGTTCTTACAAGACATTTATTAAAACTTTCAGAAATTGAAAATCAATTTCAGGAACTTACAAATAAGTTTGAGGAAATAAATTTTAAGATAGACAAACTATCCAGCAGAATGTCAAAAGTGCAAGCAGATAATCAAATAAGATTTCAGGACTTAGAAAGTGTTGTGTCTTCTGATGCAAGTATAAATAAATTAACAAAAAAAACAAATGATGAGCAGTTAGAAGTTTTACCTGGAAGTTCTCAACCTCAAGATTTGGGATCGATATCATATAAAGATACAGCGACCAATGAAACATCACAAAAAACAAATTCTGTAGACTCAACAGCTTTAGTAGTAACTGAAACTTTTCAAGCTGAAGAGAAAATTCTTCCAAATGAGTCTCCAGATAAACAATATCAGTTTGCTACAAGCTTTTTAAAAGTTGGTGATTATTCAACTGCTGAAAGAGCATTCAGAGAGTTCGTTGACACAAATCCTGAACATAATTTGGCTGGTAATGCTCAATATTGGTATGCAGAAACTTTTAGGATACGACAATTATATACGGATGCAGCCTCAGCATATTTAGAAGGTTATCAAAGATACCCTAAAGGTGAAAAAGCACCTATAAACTTATTAAAGCTTGGTGTATCAATGGTACAAATTGGAGAAAAAGATCAAGGTTGCAAAATGATCAATGGTGTTGAAGAACAATATCCAGAGGCAAATCAATCTGTGATACAAAAAGCTAAATATGAGTCTCAGAAATTCGAATGCAACAACCAAAATTCCTAAACTTTTAAGAGATAACTTAAATAATAAAAGAATAAATAAGATTTATAAAAAATTTGAGATCTCTTTAAATTTAGATGAAAGTTTTGCAGTTGCGGTCTCAGGTGGTCCAGATAGTCTTGCTTTAGCTTTTTTATCTAAAATTTATGCAATTAAAAAAAATTTAAAATCAAAGTTTTATATTATCGACCATAAACTTAGACCTGAGTCTACAAAAGAGGCTAGACTCGTTTTAAATCTGCTAAAAAGAAACTTTATAAAATCAGAAGTATTAACCTGGAAAGGAAAGAAACCAAAGAAAAGCATCCAGTCAATTGCTAGGACAAAAAGATATGAAATACTTTTCAAGAAATGTAACCAACTAAAAATCAAAGATATTTTAATGGGGCATCACGAGGACGATTTAATTGAAAATTTTTTTATAAGACTTCTGAGGGGTAGTGGAATAAAAGGTCTCACATCTCTAGATATAAAGACATCAATAAAGAAAAAGAACATATTAAGACCTTTAATTGATATAAAAAAAGAGGATTTAATTTTTATTTCAAAAAAAGTTTTTAATTTTTATGTAGAAGATCCAACAAACTATGATGAAAAATATCAAAGAGTTCGAGTAAGAAAATTAATGGAAAATCTTGAAAGAGATGGGTTAGATAAAAATAAATTAAAAAAAACGATTAAAAATTTAAAATATGCAAACAAAGTAATTGAGTTTTATGTTGATAAAAATTTACGAGAAAATACTTCTTTTTTAAATAATAAAAAAAGATTAGTTATCAATAGTGATTTTTTTCTTCAACCCCAAGAGGTTACTTTTAGAGCTTTTTCGGAATCATTAAAGTTAATTGGTGAAAAATATTATTCTGTGAGAGGAAAAAAATTAGAAAAAATTATCCGGGAAGTTGAAAATAATCGATTGAATAGAGCTACATTAGGTGGTTGTATTATTGAAAAGGTCAATCAATCAATAATTATCTCTAAAGAGCCCTAAAATAATGCCACTTTACACAAAATGCCACTTGTTTAATTGATAATAATTCTTATTTTAGGCCTATGAATATGAAAAACATTGCAATGTGGGCTATCATAGTTTTTTTAACTATTGGTCTTTATAATATGTTTAAAAATCCCCAAACAAATATTAGAGGTGGGGACAAGGTTATATTCTCAGAATTCTTGACATCTGTTGAAAATGGAGAAGTATTAAAAGTAGAAATTCAAGGTAACAATATCAAAGGTGTGTATTCAAATGGAAACTCATTTACAACTTATTCTCCAAACGATCCAAATTTAATTGAAAAACTTTCTGAAAAAGGAGTGAGTATTTCAGCTGCACCTATTGAAGAAAAAATGCCATCATTATTTGGTGTCCTGCTTTCATGGTTTCCTATGTTGTTATTAATTGCTGTTTGGATTTTTTTCATGAGACAAATGCAAGGTGGTAAAGGTGGAGCTATGGGTTTTGGAAGATCAAAAGCAAAAATGATGAATGAACTTAAGGGTAAAGTTACATTTAATGACGTTGCAGGTGTAGAAGAAGCAAAGGAAGAAGTCGAAGAAATTGTAGAATTTTTAAAAGATCCAAGAAAATTTAGTAGACTTGGCGGAAAAATACCTAGAGGTGCTTTATTGGTCGGTCCACCAGGCACTGGAAAAACTTTATTAGCTAGAGCGATAGCAGGTGAAGCTGGAGTACCATTTTTTACGATCTCAGGATCAGATTTCGTTGAAATGTTTGTAGGAGTTGGTGCTTCTAGAGTGAGAGATATGTTTGAACAAGGAAAAAAAAATTCCCCTTGTATAATTTTCATAGACGAAATTGATGCTGTTGGAAGAAGTAGGGGTGCTGGGTTAGGTGGCGGAAACGATGAACGAGAACAAACTCTTAACCAGCTTTTAGTTGAGATGGATGGTTTTGATACAAATGAAGGAGTAATAATTATTGCTGCAACAAACAGACCAGATGTATTAGATCCCGCTTTATTAAGACCAGGCAGGTTTGATAGACAAGTAGTCGTATCCAATCCTGACATAATTGGGCGAGAAAAAATTTTAAAGGTTCATGTTAAAAAAATAAAAATGGCACCAGATGTAAATTTAAGAACTATTGCGAGAGGTACACCTGGTTTTTCTGGGGCAGATCTAGCAAATTTAGTAAATGAGTCAGCTTTATTGGCTGCTAGAAAAAATAAGAGAATTGTTACACTAAATGAGTTTGAGGAGGCAAAGGATAAAGTAATGATGGGAGCTGAAAGACGTTCGATGGTGATGACAGAGGATGAAAAAAAATTAACAGCTTATCATGAAGGGGGTCATGCGCTCGTATCTTTCAACATGCCAAGTTATGATCCTATACATAAAGCGACTATAATTCCCCGGGGGAGAGCATTAGGTATGGTTATGAATTTGCCAGAAAGAGATAAACATGGTCATTCTATAAAATATTTAAAAGCAAGGTTGGCAGTTTGTTTTGGTGGAAGAGTTGCTGAAGAAGTAATTTTTGGAAAAGATAATATATCAACAGGAGCAGGTGGAGGTAATGGATCAGATATAAATCAAGCTACGCAGCTTGCCAGAGCAATGGTAACTAAGTATGGAATGAGCGAGGAAATGGGACCCGTTGAATACGGGGAAAATCAAGAAGAGGTTTTTTTAGGAAGATCAGTAACACAAACACAGTCAGTCTCTGAGGAAGTAGCACAAAAAATAGACAAAGAAATCAGAAAGCTTATAGATGAGGGTTATAATACTGCAAAGAAAATTTTGACTGAAAAAGTTGAAGATTTACACAAAATTGCTAAAGCTCTTATGACTTATGAGACATTAACTGGTGAAGAAATTGAAAATATAATCAATAAAAATATATACCCAGCAGACAAACAAGACTTAAAAGTAGAAGATGATAAAGGGTCAGCAATGGGTGCTCTAGGCCTAAAACCAAAAATTGTTCATTAGATTTAATGTCTAGATATTACACTAGAGTGTGTAATTTCTATTATGGTGCAAAATCTAAATTATTAGTTAAGAAAAAAAAAACTTTACCACTTCATAATAATCCTGAAATTTCTTTTGATAAAATAGAAATAATAACAAGAAATTCAAAAAAATTAATTTCTCTAAATGAGGTGAACAAATTACATGTAAATTTAAAGACAAAAGTAAAAAAAGATCTAAGATTAATTACAAAAAAAAAAAGAAATATCAAAAATTTAAATTTTCAAAATATTCCTCAAATAATGGGTATTTTAAATATTACTCCAGATAGTTTCTCAGATGGTGGAAAATTTTTTAATTATGCATCAGCCAAAAAACAATTAAATTTTCTTTTAAATTCTGGCGCAAACCTTGTTGATATTGGAGCAGAGTCCACTAAACCTGGATCTAAAGCTATTAAATCAAAAATAGAATGGAATAGACTCAAAAATATTTTAAAATTAATTGATAAAAAAAATTTTATATCTCTAGATACTAGAAAATCAGAAATCATGGAAAAGGGAATTAAACTAGGAGTAAAATTAATTAATGATGTTTCTGGTCTTAATTTTGATAAAAACTCAATCAATATTTTAAAAAAGTATAATATACCTTTCGTACTCCAACACTCACTTGGTAATCCTGACGTAATGCAAAAAAATCCAAAATATAAAAATGTATTATTAGATATTTACGATTTTTTTGAACAAAAATTAAATAATTTACGTCAAAATGGAATTTATCATAATAATATAATCTTAGACCCTGGTATAGGTTTTGGAAAAAATTTGAAACATAATATGACGATAATTAAAAATATATCAATTTACCATTCTTTGGGTTTGCCTATACTGCTTGGTATTTCCAGAAAAAGATTTATAAAAGATTTATCTGGAAATAATGATAGTTCTTTAAGAATTGGAGGAACAATAAGTAGCAGTATTTTTGCAATGTTACAGGGTGTACAAATGTTGAGAGTTCATGATGTCAACGAAGTTAATCAAGCTATAAAAGTTTTCAAAGCACTTATAAAAAAATAATGAAGTATTTTGGCACTGATGGAATTAGAGGGCAGGTAAATAGTGGGAATATTAATGGAGATATGTTTTTTAAGTTTGGACTAGCAGCAGGAAAATATTTTACAAATTTAAAAAAAAAAAAACAAACAGCAATTATTGCTAAAGATACTAGACTTTCAGGATACGCATTAGAACCAGCACTGGTTTCTGGTTTAGCTTCTGCAGGAATGCATGTTTATACATTGGGTCCATTGCCGACCAATGGCCTTGCAATGTTGACAAAATCAATGAACGCAAATCTTGGTATTATGATCACTGCTTCGCACAATTTATTTTATGATAATGGTTTAAAGTTATTTGGTCCTGATGGATTAAAACTATCTGATAAAATTCAAAAAAAAATTGAAAATTTAATAGATAGCAAAGTTCAAAAACACTTATCAAATCCAAAAAAATTAGGAAGGGTTAAAAGGCTAGAGACTGGAACTGATGAATATATTAAAATTTGTAAAAAAAAGTTATCAAGAAACTTTAAATTAAATAATTTTAAAGTAGTTCTAGATTGCGCAAATGGAGCTGGATATAAATCTGCACCAAAATTAATCAGATCACTCGGAGCAAAATTAAAAGTTATAGGTAATAAACCAAATGGGTTTAATATTAATAAAAATTGTGGTTCAACTTTTCCAGAAAAACTACAAAGAAATGTTAAAAAATTCAAAGCAGATTTGGGTATATCTTTAGATGGAGATGCTGACAGAATAATAATGTGTGATGAAAAAGGATCTATAATTGATGGTGATCAAATTATCGCTGCATTAGCTTTACAATGGAAAAAGAGAAAAATTCTCAAAGGAGGCGTTGTCGGCACCTTAATGTCAAACTATGGTTTAGAAAAATTTTTAAAAGAAAAAGATATTAAATTTTTAAGAGCTAATGTTGGGGACAGATATGTTAAGGAATTGATGCAAAAGAAAAAATTTAATTTAGGAGGAGAGCAATCGGGTCATATTATTTTAGGAAAATTTGCAACAACTGGTGATGGTGTACTTGTCGCTTTAGAGATTATCAAATCAATGAATAGAAAAACTAAAGCCAGTGATTTTTTTAATGTCTTTAAAAAAATTCCACAAATTTTAGAAAATATAAAAATAAAAGATGATAAAATACTTAAAAATTACTCTGTTAAAAGATCCATTAAAAATGCAAAAAAATTGATTAAAAATCAAGGTCGAATTCTTGTAAGAAAATCAGGTACTGAACCAAAGATAAGAATAATGGGTGAGAGTGAAAATAAAATTTTGCTTAAAAAATGTATAAAAATGATTTCAAAAGAATTTAAATAAATTGAGATTAAAGTCTAAAATTTTGATAATTGCTGGATCAGACTCTTCTGGTGGGGCTGGTATACAGGCAGATATTAAAACTGTCACTAGTCTTGGCTCTTATGCAATGACTGCTATTACAGCAGTGACTGTTCAAAATACAATGGGTGTCAAATCAGTTGTCTCAATACCAACTAATGAAGTAAAAAATCAAATTATTTATTCATCAAGAGATATAAGACCTGATGCCATTAAAATAGGTATGCTTCACTCTACTGAAGTTGTCGAAAAAGTAGCTCACGCTTTAAAGATATTAAAAGTAAAAAAAATTGTTTTAGACCCTGTAATGGTTGCAAAGGGTGGTGCTAAATTAATTGATGGAAAAGCAATACAAACTTTAAAAAAAAAGCTATTAAAAAATGTTCTTTTGATCACACCAAACATTCCAGAAGCAGAAATTTTAGCAGAGACTAGTATTAAAAACAAAGAGGATATGATTTTTGCAGCAAATAAATTGATAGATTTAGGAGCTAAAAATGTATTGTTGAAGGGTGGCCATTTAAAATCAAAAAAAGTAATAGATTTATATCTAAGCAAATCTGATTTAAGAGTTTTTACAAGTTTTAGGCATAGAACAAAAAATACTCATGGTACAGGATGTACATTATCTAGTGCGATAGCAACTTTTCTTTCATGTGGAAAAAGCATTAAGAGCGCTTGTGCGTTGGGAATTAAATATGTAAATTCTGCGATACTGACAAATCCAAATTATGGAAAAGGACATGGTCCTATAAATCATGTTAATTCAATGAAAATAAAACAAAAATTTAATTAATGAAAAATATTGTTGTTGTTGGTTCTCAATGGGGAGATGAGGGAAAAGGCAAGATAGTTGATTGGTTATCCGAACAAGCTGATGTTGTAGTTAGATTTCAAGGTGGTCACAACGCGGGCCATACTCTTGTAATAAATGGTGTAACTTATAAACTTCGACTACTTCCATCCGGAATCGTAAGAAAAAATAAAATATCAATAATTGGAAATGGTGTTGTCGTTGACCCCTGGGCATTATTAGATGAAATTGAGGAAATTAAATCAAAAGGAGTCAAGGTCGACACTGATAATTTTATAATTTCAGAGTCCGCAAATTTAATTTTACCTTTTCATAGAGAAATGGATGAAATCCGTGAAGATAGTGCGGGCAAAGGAAAAATTGGAACAACCAGAAGAGGTATCGGACCAGCATATGAAGATAAAGTTGGTAGACGATCAATAAGAGTAATGGACTTGAGATCTGAAAAAAATCTAGATCAAAGGTTAGAGTCTGTTCTTTTACATCATAATGCAATTAGAAAAGGCTTAGGTAAAAAAATCTATGAGAAAGATCAATTAAAAAAAGATTTATTAAAAATTGCCCCCAAAATCTTGAAATTTTCAAAACCAGTTTGGTTGAAACTTGACGAATTCAAAAAACAGAAAAAAAGAATATTATTTGAGGGAGCTCAGGGCATATTACTAGATGTTGATCATGGTACATATCCATTTGTGACATCCTCAAATACTGTCGCGTCAAGCGCCGCTACTGGGACAGGGTGTGGACTAAATACAATTAATTATGTTTTAGGTATCACTAAAGCATATACGACTAGGGTTGGAGAAGGTCCGTTTCCGACAGAATTAAAAAATGATATTGGCGAACTTTTAGGAACAAGAGGAAAAGAATTTGGAACAGTTACAAGTCGAAAAAGAAGATGCGGATGGTTTGATGGTGTCTTAGTAAGACAAACTATTAAAGTCTCAGGGATTGATGGTATAGCACTGACAAAGCTGGATGTTTTAGATGAATTAGATGAAATAAAGATGTGCGTTGAATATGAATTAGATGGAAAAAAAATTAATTATTTACCAGCAGCAGTAGAGGATCAGCTAAAAATAAAACCAATTTATAAAACTTTTGATGGCTGGAAAAAATCAACAAGTGGTATTAAGAATATAGATGATCTTCCAGAAAATGCTAAAAATTATATCAAAGAAGTTGAGAATTTTATTGAGACAAAAATATCAAGTATTTCAACCAGCCCAGAACGTGATGATACGATATTAATCGAAAATCCTTTTGAGATTTAATTTACAGGTAATAAGTTTTTTGACTTTGCGAGTAAAAGCATATGCTTTTGTAATTTTTCAAAAGCTTTATTTTCAATTTGTCTTACTCTTTCTCTACTAATTTTATATTTTTTACTTAGGTCTTCCAATGTAGTTGGATTATCATTTAATCTTCTAGAATATAAAATTTCTCTCTCTCTTTCATTTAGGACTTTAATTGAGTTTTTTAATAAATCTTTTCTTTGTTCCATTTCCTCTTGATGAGCAAATTTTAAGTCATGATCTAATTCTTTATCAACCAACCAGTCTTGCCATTCATCACCATCTTCACCAACTTGTGCATTAAGTGAGAATTCTTTTCCAGACAATCTTCGATTCATCGAAATCACCTCATCTTTACTAACATCAAGCTTGTTAGCTATTTCATCAACATGTTCATTTTTTAAATCACCTTCTGTTTGGGGAGCTATTTGGTTTTTTAATTTCTTTAGATTAAAAAACAATTTTTTTTGTGCAGTTGTTGTACCAATCTTGACTAAACTCCACGATCTTAAAATATATTCTTGTATTGAAGCTTTTATCCACCACATCGCGTATGTAGCTAATCTAAAACCTTTTTCAGGTTCAAATTTTTTTACCGCTTGCATTAAACCAATATTCCCTTCAGAAATCATTTCATTTACTGGTAATCCATATCCCTTATATCCCATTGCAATTTTCGCAACCAATCTCAAATGACTCGTTACTAATTTTTCTGCTGCTTTAATATTACCAGTTGTTTTCCAATTTTTTGCCAACATATATTCTTCCTCTGCATCAAGCATAGGGAATTTTTTAATCTGTTCCAAATATGCAGATAGACCACCTTCATTACTTAAAATGGGCAAGTTATTATTTATTACAGTATTCATAATGAGTTTATCTAATTAATTATTTATATTTTTCAATGATTTATTTATTAGTGTTTCTTAGTATTTTTAAAATATTCTCAAGTTCTAGAGGTAAATTTGAGTTGAAATTCATTTCTTTGCTTTTCGTGGGGTGAATGAAGCCTAGTGTCTTAGCATGAAGAAATTGTCTATTAAGATTATTTAAATTTTTCTCTATCAACGGATTAATGTTTTTAATTTTCTTAAACTTTTTTTTATATTTATCATCACCAACAATACTATTTCCTAAAAAATTCATGTGAACTCTAATTTGATGGGTTCTACCTGTTTCTAGTTTGCATTCTACTAAACTTAAAGTTGGTATCTGTTTATTCTCAAAAATTTCAATAGTTCTATAATTGGTAATTGCTTTTTTTCCTTTAGTCCGACTAACTTCCATCATTTGTCTATTCTTTGAACTTCGTGTTATTAAAGTTTCAATTTTTCCCTTAGAAGGTCTGACTTTTCCCCATATTAGTAATTGATAAACTCTTGTTATAGAGTGTTTATTAAACTGATTAGATAAGTTTTCATGTGATAGATTATTTTTTGCTATGACTACTAAACCTGATGTATTTTTGTCTATCCTATGTACTATTCCCGGTCTAAGTTCATCACCAATATTCGAAAGAGAGTCTTTATCGTAATCTACTAATGCATTTACAATTGTATTTTCAAAATTTCCAGCTCCTGGATGCATCACAATACCCGCTGGTTTGTTCAGCACTATTATATCTTTATCCTCATGAACAATATCTAATTTGAATTTAAATGGTTTCAGCGAAGCTTTTTTAGGCTCTGGAATTATTAATTCAATAGCATCGTCTTTTAAAACCTTTTTGGCAGGATCTAAAATAACTTTATCATTAATCTTAAGCTTCTTACTTAAAATTAAGTTTTTGATTCTAGTTCTACTTATCTCGCTTTCCTTACTATTAATAAAAACATCAACACGCATATTTTTATTACTTTCTTTTACAATCAAATTTATTTTTTTTTTCATAAAATGATATATTACTATTATATGCGCTTGTAGCTCAACTGGATAGAGCGCCTGACTTCGGATCAGGAGGTTCTGGGTTCGACTCCTAGCAGGCGCACCAATTATTCACCCATATTAATTAATGTTCCTTTAATTCGAGCTCTCAAAAAAGATAAATAAAATAGAATTATTCCGATGATTAAATAGATCAGGTTTAATAAATATGCTTTTTTTAAATTTGTATAATCAATTGAACCATTTAAAAGTATGTTTCTGGTCTCATCGAAAATGTAAACAAGTGGTAAACCTTTTGCTATGAATTGAAATAATTCTGGTAGAATTTCTATTGGATAATATATGCATCCTAAAGGAGCTAGCAAAAATAGGGATGACCATGCAATATTTTCAAAAGATGGACCAAATCTAATTAGTCCTGAACTCACAAACAGCCCAAGTGTTATTCCAAAAAGATATAAACTAAGGAATAGGAATAAAAGTGGTAATCCTAATTTTAAAATTGATACACCAAATAGAGGAGAGGTTAGCATTATCGCAGGAACCAATCCTATCAAAGTCCTTATTAAAGCAGTAAAAATTAATGAAATAATAATTTCTTTAAGCTTTAGGGGAGCAATAAACAAATTTGTGAAATTTCTACTCCAGATTTCTTCTAAAAAAAGCATGTTAAAACTAATACTTGATCTAAAAAGAATATCGTAAAGTATCGCGCAAGTTAAAATTACTCCCAAAGTATTGCTATAGTAGTCACTATGTATTGAGAAGAACTTTGAGATAAAACCCCACAAAATTATTTGAATTGTCGGCCAATAAATTAAATCTAAAATTCTTGGTAAAGAACTTTTAATTAAATAAAAGTGTCTTAGGAAAAGACCATACATTTTATTGAAATTCATATTTTTTCCCTTGTTAGTTTTAAAAAAACTTCTTCCATATTTTTTCTTCCATGTTTTTTAATTAATTTCTCTGGTCTACCCTCATCAATAATTGAACCTTTATTCATCATTAAAACTGAAGAACATAGTCTCTCTACCTCTGCCATATTGTGAGATGCTAATAGAATTGATGTTTTATTTTCCTTTTGATGTTCCTCTAAAAAACTTCTAACAAAATCACCTGTTTCAGGATCAAGTGATGCCGTAGGTTCATCAAGAAGTAAAACTTTTGGATTATTAATTATTGATTTTGCAAGACTAACCCTATTTTTTTGACCAGATGACAACTCCCCAGTTAATTTATCTATAAATTCGTAGAGTCTTAATTTTTCACACAGATATTCAATTTTTTCCTTATGTTTGTTCACATCATAAAGCCTTCCATAAACTTCTAAGTTTTGTCTAACTGTCAATTTTTTTGGCAACTCTATATAAGGTG
>CACGNF010000008.1 GCA_902574345.1 uncultured Pelagibacteraceae bacterium | reverse complement strand
TAAAGGATCCACAGCAATATCTAACTCAGGACCATGCATGGTACCTAAAGTTTCTCCAATATAAAGCATAGGAGCTTCATCTAGCTCTCCTTCTCCTATAACCACCTTTCCCCTCATTTCTATTTCATTAAGTTTATTTCTCATTGCATCTACAGCCGATTTATCAGCTGCTATTTTATCTTTTTTTCCAACAAAATGGTAAGATGATAAGGCTGCTTTGATTGAAACATTTAAAAATAAGTCTTCAAATTTTTTGTCTAATGACATTATTTTGCAGTTTCAATAGATATGTTTTTTTCTAATTTTGATTCAAATTCTCTCAATCTTTTCCAAACTGAAATTAGCTCAACAATAATTGGCCAGCTTCTAACTAAATATTGCAATGATGTTTCAACTCGACCAAAAGCTCTTATAATTTGTTGAACAAAACCAAGTGTTATTGCACCAGTTACAATCGTTGGTGCCAATGCTAAATATGGGACAATTACCATACCTTGTAAGTAACTCCATTTAACTGCGTTAAAGTAAAGGTAATGAAAATACATCTTATAATGAATTTTTCTAACACCCCCATAAAGATCTGTAATTTTTGCAGGTTGTGCACTTTCTTTAAAATCCTCTCCTAAAACTAATTCTTTCCTATATGCTGCCTCTTCTTTTTGAATATCATATTCAATGCCAGGAAGTTTAATTCCTACACTGGCCAATAATATTGTTCCACCCAGTGCTGATATAATCGCGACCCAAACTAAAGCATGTTCAACTTCACCAATCCATGGTAAAACTGTAATACTTTTTGATAAGCCCCATAAAATTGGAGTAAAAGCAATCAATGTCATTACACTTCTAAGTAATTCAGCCCCTAGCCCTTCCATTATTCTAGCAAATTTAAGAGTGTCCTCTTGAACTCTTTGAGATGCTCCTTCTATTGAAGAGGCATCATTCCATTTGTCATGATAAAAATCTGCCATTGCAGTTCTCCATCTAAATGTCCAGTGGCTGGTAAAATAATCACTAAAAATAACTACTAAAATGTATACCGCTGCAATTTTAGCAAATGTAAAAAGATACGCGATAAATTCTTTTTCAGATACAGAGTTAGGATTAGTGAGGGCTTTTTGTAAAGTATCGTAAAATTCACCAAACCATTCATTAATTCTCACATCAAGTTGAACCTGATACCAAGTAGCCATTAAAATCAGTAACGTTCCACCTATACTCCATAAATACCATCTTCTATCTGTAAAAAATTTAAACATTATTTATCTATTTTAAAAAATTATCTGCGTAGGATTTTTTTACTATTTTTCTTTTTTTTGGCTCAATTAGTTCATAATCAATTTTTTTCTTCTTTGCATAATTTATTGCTAATTCTTTGGTTGAAAATTCTAATTTCAACTCAGTATACGTATCATTAGAACTTTCCCATCCCATTAAAGGATTTTTTGTTGGATCATTAGTTTCAAATTCAAGTATCCATTTATCAAGTTTTCCTAAACCAGATTGCATTGCACTTTTATTAGGTATGTAAATTTTTGCTTTTTTCATATCAATGGTCGGAGTGGCAGGATTCGAACCTGCGACCCTCTGGTCCCAAACCAGATGCGCTACCAGGCTGCGCTACACTCCGGATGGTGTACTAATACAGAAGTTCCTAATTTTTTCAATGAGTAAAGATAGTAAAATAAAGGTAATTTTTTAAGAATCTGATATAAAATCGGCATGATTATCGAGTGCATTTGTGGAGAAAAAAAATTTGAGGTTAGCCCTGAATTGATCCCAGCATCTGGTAGAACTATCAAATGTGGATCATGTGATAAAATTTGGTTTTATAAACCAGAGAATTTAGAAAATGAAAATCAAAAAGATTTAATTATTGAAAACGAATTACCAATTAACTCACCTAAATCGTTTAAAAAAAAACAATCGCCCGATCCTGTAATAAATCAAAGTTATTCTGAAATAGATGATAAAAAAAATTATGAGATAACAAAATATAAACCAAAAAAAAGCCTGTCTTTTTTAAAATTTCTTTCCTATTTAATAGTATTATTGATCTCTTTTATTGCAATATTAATACTAATAGATACTTTTAACACATTTTTATATCAATTCTTCCCAGGTCTTGAACTTATTATGTTTAACCTTTTTGAAACATTGAAAGATATAGAATTATTTATTAAAGACTTAATTTAATCATGATTAACAACTTATCTAAACCTTTTAAATGGTTTTTTAAACTTGAATCAGCTAGCGGTTTAGTTTTGCTATTTGCGGCTATAATTGCATTAATAATCAGTAACTCTAATTTATCTGATTTATATTTTTCAACTTTAAACAATTATTTATTTATAGGTATTAACAACTTTGGGTTAAAATTATCTGTTTTACATTGGATTAATGACGCCTTAATGGCAATATTTTTTTTCTTTGTCACTTTAGAAATAAAAAGAGAATTTTTACAAGGAGAGCTTTCAAATATAAAACAAGCTTTACTTCCAATAATTGCTGCTGTTGGTGGGATGTTAGTCCCTGCATTGTTTTATGTATTTATAAACTTTGGTGATAGCGAAACTATGAATGGATGGGCTATTCCCTCAGCCACTGATATTGCTTTCTCACTTGGTGTATTATCTCTATTGGGAAAGAGAGTACCATTATCTCTGAAAGTTTTTTTAACCGCTTTAGCAATTATTGATGACTTAGGAGCGATTGTTATCATTGCTTTATTTTATTCAGGTGACTTAAGTATTAAATACTTAACGCTTATGCTGTTAGCTTTTATTGTCCTGTTAGTAATAAATAAATTTAATATAAAAAAATTTTTACCTTACTTGGTTGTAGGTATATTTCTGTGGGACTTTACACATAATTCAGGTATTCACGCTACTATTGCTGGAGTTTTATTAGCCATGACCATACCTCACCGAAAGAAAGAAAAAGATTTTTCTTTATTAATCAAAGTTGAACATGCAATAAGTCCCTACGTAGCTTTTGGTATTATGCCTTTATTTGCTTTTGCCAATGCTGGAGTATCTCTAGAGGGCTTATCTTTTAGTTCTTTGTTAGACAAAGTGCCACTTGGAATTTTATTAGGATTATTTGTAGGTAAACAATTAGGTGTGTTTGTATTTTCATATGTATCAATTAAAACAAAAATTGCTCAAATGCCGAACAATTCAAATTGGTATAACTTTTATGGCGTGGGTGTTCTAACGGGTATTGGTTTCACAATGAGTCTTTTTGTTGGAAATTTAGCTTTTGTTGAGAATATGCAGTATATGGATGGTGTAAAAATAGGAGTACTGACTGGGTCACTTTTATCCACTTTATTTGGTTACTTCTTAATACTACTTACACCTAATAAATGACAAAAAAATTTATATTAGGTTTTACAATAATTATGTTTTTTTTTAAAAGTTCAGCTATCGCAAATTATGAAAAAACTTTTTTTGATCTAAATATTGAGAGCATATCGGGCGATATAATAAATTTTAGTGATTTTAAAAATAATGCAATATTAATCGTAAATACGGCAAGTTATTGTGGATTTACAAATCAATATGAAGAACTTCAAATTCTTTGGGATAAATATAAAAGTAAGGGTTTAATTGTTCTTGCTGTACCGTCAAATTCATTTAATCAAGAGAAAAATAAAAACTCAGAAGTTAAAGAATTTTGTGAAGTAAATTTTAATATCACCTTTCCACTTTCAGCTATTACTGAGGTAAAAGGAAATAATGCACATGAGTTATTTAAATGGGCTAAAACTAATCATGGTAACTCAGCAGTACCAAAGTGGAATTTTCATAAGATTTTAATAAACAAAGAGGGAAAAATTGAGGATACATTTTCCTCTTTCACTAAACCATTATCAAATAAAATAATTAATAAAATAGAGAGTATTTTATAAATTTAGAGTAAGCCCATCAAAAGCAGGTATTGTGTTTTTTGGTAAAATTTTCATCAGAACTTTGTAATCTAATACTGGAGATAAATTGGTTAAAATAGCTTTTTTAGGTTTGAACTTTCTAATTATAGAAAGAGAGGTCTCTAAATTAAAATGTGATGGATGGTAATTATACCAAAGACAATCTATGACTAAAAACTTCAAATTTTTGAAATATCTGAAATCTTTAGTGTAAATTTTACTTACATCGCTTATATAAGCCAGTTTCTTATCAATTATAAAGCAATTAGATTTAACTTTTCCGTGTTCAACTTTAATTGATTTAACAGAAATTTTTTTTTTATTATTAGATGTAAAAAAAATTTTAGGTAATTTATGCAATTTTAATGTGGCGGGATATTCTCTTGAGAAACTCTTGAATACATATGAAAAAGTTTTTTTCAAATATTTAGATGTAAACGGATCTGCATAAACATTAATTTGTTTTTTGGTATTCATATAAAAAGCTCTTAAATCATTAATTCCATGAGTTTGATCTCCATGCATATGTGAAAAAAGCACTTTATCTATTTTTTTAATTTTATGTCTTAATAATTGTTGACGTAAGTCAGGTGAAGTATCAATCAATATGTTTTGATTAGAAGTTTTTAATAGTGCAGAACATCGTGTTCTATAATTCTTCTTGATTTTAGGATCACAATTACCAAAAAAGCCATCTGGTCTTGGTACACCCATTGAACTACCACAACCAAGTATTATAAACTTCATATAATTTTAATTAAAAAAAAGATTATTAAAATTATTAGTGGTAATTTTGATAAGTTCAGATTTTTCAATGCCCTTTATTTCTGCAAGTTTGGCTGCAGTAAAATCTATAAATGATGGTTCATTTTTTTTTCCTCGATTTGGCACTGGAGCTAAAAAAGGACTATCTGTTTCAATAAGAATTCTATCTAGTGGAAGAGACTTAAATGTATTTTGAAGATCAACAGAATTTTTAAAAGTGATAATACCACTTGCAGAAAAATAAGAATTAAATCTTAAAAGCTTTTCTGCAAATTTCTTGGATCCTGTGAAGCAATGCATCAAAATTTTTAACTTTTCATCTTTATATTCATTTAATACTTCGTAAGTTTTTTCTTCAGCATTTCTTGAATGAATAATTAATGGGATGTTTGCTTTCAAGGCAGCTTTAATGTGTATTCTGAAACTTTCTATCTGTTTATCTCTATCTGAATTGTCATAATAAAAATCGAGACCAGTTTCCCCTACACCAATAATTTTTTTATTTTCTTCTAAATTTTTTGTAAAAAATTCTGAGTTGACGTTATTTTTGTCTGCTTCATGCGGGTGAATTCCAATTGTACCAAATATAATTTCATCTTTATTTACAATGTCTTTAACTCTGGAAAAGCTTTCTACAGATGTGGAGATTGTTAATAATTTTTTAACACCAATTTCTTTTGATCGCTGTATAACATTTTTAAGATCACTAAATAATGGCTCATGATCTAGATGACAATGTGAATCAATCATTTTCTTTTTCTATTTTGTTAAATAATATATCAATTTTATTAATAGCACTTCCTTTTTTTAAAAATTCATTATTTCCAATTGTCTCAAAAATTACATCTTTTTCTTCAAGATTGAAAATTTTAAGTGCTTTAAGAGAAGATTGGGGAATAATTGGATACAATAAAAAAGTTACTTTTCGAACAATTTCAAGAGTTGTATAAACTATTGTATTTAACCTAATTTTATCATCTTTTTTTTTCCAAGGCTCCTGATCATTAAAATATTTATTGGCTTCAAATAATCGATTTACAATATAATCAATATAATAGTTAATATTTTGATTATCTATTTCCGATCTTAACTTGTCTAAATTCTGACTAAATTTATCTAAAATTTTTATATCATCATTTTCAAATTTAATTTTTTCTGGCACTTTACTATCACAATTTTTTATAACAAATGCAGATACACGTTGACATAAATTACCAAAATTATTAGCTAGATCGCTGTTAATACAATCCTCTAATCTTTCTTGAGAAATATTACCATCATTTCCAAATGAAACTTCTTTTATTAAATAATATCTTAAAGGATCCAATCCATATTGTTTTATAATTTCTAATGGATCCAATATATTTCCTTTTGATTTAGACATTTTTTCATCATTAGATAAAATCCACCCATGTCCGTAAACTTTTTTTGGAGGAGTAATTTTTGCGGCCAATAGGAACGCAGGCCAATATATAGCATGAAATCTTAATATATCTTTTCCAATCAAGTGAACAGATGCTGGCCAAAATTTTTTATATAATTCATCATCTTTATTGGGATAATTTAAAGCACTAATATAATTAGTGAGAGCATCTAACCACACATAAATTACGTGTTCATTATCATTTGGAACTTTTATACCCCAAGAAAAACTTTTTCTACTCACTGACAAATCTTTTAATCCACTTTTAACAAAACTTATGACTTCATTTTTTCTAGACGCTGGAGAAATAAAATCAGGATTTTTTTCATAAAATTCTAATAATGGCTTTTCCCACTTAGATAATCTAAAAAAATAAGACTCCTCATCAACCCATTCAACAGGAGACTTAGATGATATGGCCACTTTTTTATTATCAAGATCTTCAATTTCATCCTCATTGTAAAACGCTTCATCCGATACTGAATACCAACCAGAATATTTTGATAAATAAATGTCATCATTTTTTTTTAATTCTTCCCACAAATATTGAACAGATTTTTTGTGTCTAGACTCAGTAGTTCTTATAAAATCATTATTTGTTAAATTAAGAGTTTTTGATAAATTCTTAAATGTTTTGCTAATTTCATCACAGAACGCTAGAGGTTGAACTCCTTTTTTTTCAGCAGCTCTTTGAATTTTTAAACCGTGCTCATCAGTTCCAGTCAGAAAATAAACTTTATATCCATCTATTCTTTTAAACCTGGCAAAAAAATCAGCAATAATACTCGAATAAGCATGTCCCATATGTGGTTTGGCTGAGGGATAATAAATGGGTGTTGTAATGTAATAATTTTTATCCATTTAAAAGCTTTGAATTTATTTCTAAAAATAAAGATTCATCATCTAAATTGAATTTCTTAAAATAATTTATTCTTTTCAAAAAATAATTGTAAACATCTGAATTTGAAACTGAAATATCTTTTATCAGAAATAATTCAAGTATATTGTAAATAAATGTTTTAGATTGCTTATCATCCTTATAAATATTTTCACTTATCAATTTTAATAAAAAATCTTTTAAACTTATATCTTTTAAATCAATTTTTTTTTCTTTAGAAAATTTTAGAAGATTATAAATTTCTCCAGGAGTAGAATAATAATTTAATAAATCTTTATTTAAGAGATTATCAATATCATTATCAAAAAGAAGTGAACTAATTTCATTAACCTTATCATTTTCTAGGGATATATTGAAATTAATACAACGAGATAGAAGTGTTGGAATTATTTTCTTATTACTATTTATTAAAATAAAAAATATATTCTCATTAGGTTCCTCTAACGTTTTTAACAGCGCATTTACTGAATTTAAATTCAAATATTCAATATTATCAATTAAAACAAATCTTGGCTTATTGTTGAATGAAGACTTATTGAGTTGAATTATTAATTCTCTAATTTGTACTATATCTATATTTTTTTTATCAGGACTAATATCTATTAAATTAAAATTTGGACATGAACCATTTTGAATTAACTTAAATGAGCGATTATCTAAATTTATTTTAAATTCAGCTAAATCATAAGGCATTTCTTCATCTTTTGATAAAACAAAATTAATTAAATGATAAGCAAGAGTACATTTGCCAATACCTTTTTGACCAGTTAATAAAATCTTTGGTGGTAATCTTTTTTGGTCAAATAATTTAGCAAAAACTAAAAGATTATCCTGTAATCCATAAAGATTTGTTTGGCTGTTAGGATAAAAATTCATTTTACTAATTTTTCAATTTTTTCAATTATTTTTTTTTTATTTAATTCGATAGGAAGATTTGAATTAATTATTTTATATCTTTTTTTATTTTTAGATATTCTTAAAAAACCATTTTGTACTTTTTTGTAAAATTTTTCTTTGAACTCATCGTAACGATTAAGTTTTTTTCGTTGTTTCAATCTTTTTTGCATATTGTTTGTGTTAACAATACTTAAAAACGTAAAATCTACTTTAAATGATTTTAAAATATGATTATTAATCTTTTTAATAATATCTAAATTTACACCCATTCCAAAATGTTGATAAGCAATGGTAGAGTCGGTAAACCTATCTAGCAAAATTATCTTTTTTCTAAAATTTTTTTTCAAATTATCCATGTTTTCGCTTCTAGCCGCTAAATAAAGTAATAAATCAGTATTTTTATTAAAATTAGATTTCTTATCTAGAATTAATTTTCTTATCTTTTCTGAGTTCTTATTCCCTCCAGGCTCTCTTACCTTTATATGAGGTATCTTTTTTCTTTTTAAATATTTAGAAACATTGTCAATATGAAAAGTTTTTCCACTACCCTCAATACCTTCAAAGGCTATAACAATTTTTTTAGACATCACCCCAAATCAAATAATTTAAGGATTTCATTAATCTTGAAAAAATATTTACTTTATTAACTTGTTCTTTTGCTAAAAGATCATATTCATCAATTAATTCATCATCGTAAATGATCTTTAATTTGGCTAAAACTTGATCTTTACTAATTGGCGCTTCCACAGGTCCTTCATATAACATTTTAACTTTTAATAGTTTTTTCTTACCTTTTTTTATAATTTTATAGATATCTTCTTTAGTATAAACTTTAACAGAATCCTTTTTTCCTAACCAAACATCAACGCTATTAAATTCTTCTCCTGATTTGTTTATTTCTACTAAATCAAAATTCGTTAAACCATATGTCAATAGTTTTGAGCTTTCTCTAGATCTAGAATTTTTAGTTTCAAAGCCACTAGCTACTGCAATTAACCGTCTACCTTTTCTTTCTAATGATGATGCTAAAGAATATTTTTCCACTGCAAGATATCCAGTTTTAATTCCATCTGCACCCATATTTTTATATAAAAGTGGATTTCTATTTCCTTGAGTAATTGGATCGCCACCAGTTCTATCCCAAGTAAATTCTTTTTCACTGAACCACTCGTAATATTCTGGATAGTTTTTAATTAAAAAATGAGACATTATCATTATGTCTTTTACTGTTGAATAATTGTCAGGATCATTAATTCCAGATGAGTTTGCAAAATTTGTATTACTCATACCTATTTCTTGTGCTTTGGAAGTCATCATAATTGCAAATTCCTCTTCAGTTCCTGCTATTCCTTCAGCTAATGCAACACAAGCATCATTTCCTGAGGCAACAATAATACCTCTAAGTAAATTTTCTACACTCACCTCATCATTGACCATAACAAACATTGAAGAATATCCAGAAGTTGATAGCCGCCAAGCTTTCTCTGAAATAATAAATTTTTCATCTAAAGTTAAATCGCCTGATTTAATTAAATCAAAAGCAATAATGGAGGTCATTATTTTTGTCATTGAAGCAGGATAAATTGATCTGTCTGGTTCTTTTTCATATAAAATTTCACCCGACAAAAAATCTTGCAAGATTGCTGTTCTTGCTTTTATCTCAATATTAGAATGTGCACTATTGGAAATAAAAAAAGTAATAAGAATTGTAATTAAAAAATTTTTAAACATTTTTCAGCACTTCTAAGTTTTCGAAATTAAGAGATTTTAACTTCTCAAATGACTCCTTCAAACTTTTTATATCATTAAAAGGACCTATTAATACTCTAAATTTAGTTTGAGATAATTTTTTTATCCTAGAGTTTTTTATAGAAGTTTCATCTTTGATTCTAGAAATCATCATTTTAGCAGTAGATTTATAGTAAAAATCAGCAATCTTTATTGAGTAAGAAAATTTTTCTTTAGTTGTTTTTTTTTCTTTTTTCTTAGTTTTGCTTAAATCATTAATTTGAATACCATCAATTGGCGCCTTTTCTGCAACGTTTTTTTCCTCATCGAAAGTTTTACTTTTTTTTGCAATAAAAGTAGAATTTCTAGATATTAACACTATTTCTAATAAGGGTTCATTTAAATCAAGATCTAAATCTTCAGCAATTCTTCTAGATATAACAGAATTGTAAAAATCTGAAAATTTTTGGTTATTTGATTTTACTTCTGCAATTAAAGACTTTCCGTTTTTTGGATTTGTAATCTTAACAGCAGATTTTCTTTTAAGTGATTTGTGATGAATCATTAATGATCTATCATCTAATTTTTTAATTTTTTTTACATTTTCGTCAAAAATTAAAGCAAAACCACTATTACTATATTTTTTCTCTATTTTTGTTTCAATCGTATCTGGCTTCATTGCTACTTGTTCACAACCTATCAAAAATATTGATAACAAAAATATTAATAAAATTTTATAATTCATTTTTAAATTTATCTTTTAAGGTACAAACAGCTAAAGCAAATCTTAGAGATCTATTCCATTGGAGAATTATTTCGTAGTTATCAAATACAATATATGCAGGATTTAAAGTATCTGCACCAGGAATAATATCTTTGTCTGGAGTGATTATTGCAACATTATGATTTGATTTTAGAAAGCTTATATCATCATAATTATCAATATATTTCTTAAAAAATCCCAATTTTTTTTTATTTTGGAGTTTTTTTGCAGAAACATTCAAATATTTTTTTGGAATATCTTCTTTAAGATCTATTCTATAAAAACAAGGTGAGTCTTTTTTCCAACCAATTTTTTTAAGATAATTAGCTGCTGAAGCATAAGCATCATGAGAATTTTTTAAATCAATATAATTATCGGTATTAAAATCAATTGCGTGATTTTTTATGGTTGAGGGCATGAATTGAAAAAAACCAAATGCACCTGCCCATGAACCATACAATGATTTATAATCTATCTGATTTTCATCAATTAATTTTAATAAGATTAAAAGCTCTTTAGTAAAAAATTCAGATCTTCTTTTATCATAACTTAAAGTTGCTAGTGAGGAAAGGATATCCATTTTTCCAACATAAGTTCCATAATTTGTTTCAATGCCCATCAATGACAATAGAAGTTCCTTCTCAATTTTAAACTTATTTTCAACAATATTAATCAAATCTTTATTATTTAAATAGAAGTCGATACCTTTATTTAATTTTTTTGTAGAAGATCTCTTTGATATATAAGTTTTGGTGTCTTCATAAAATTCAGGCTGGTATCTGTCATATTTTATAACATTTGCTAAGAACTTAGTATCTGTCATTACTAGATCAAAAGTTTTCTCAGAAATATTATTTGCTAAAGCTCTTTGTTTGAAATCTTTTTTCCACTTTTCAAAATCTGTATTCTCATTTGCAAATAAGTTGGAATTTAGAAAAAATAGAATTAAAAAAAAAATTTTAATTTTTTTCATATAAGTCATTTAAATATATAATTACAGCAATCCAAATAATAATAAAACTTAGAAATTTAACTAATGAAAAATCTTCTCCGTAATAAAAATAACCTAAAATGAACTGTAATGTTGGCGTTATATAAAATATCATTCCGGTAGGTCCTAATCCAATTAACTCAACCCCTCTTACATATAGAAACAAAGGAATCACAGTCATCGGACCAGCTAAAAGTAAGTATAGACTTAATCCTGGATTACTTGAGTTAAAGTCGTTTAGACCATTATTTGCAATTATATAAAATGCAACTAAAGCAAAAGGGAAAATATATAAACTTTCAATTAGCAACCCAATATCGGTATCAATTTCGATTTTTTTTCGAACTAAATTATAAAAGGCCCAACTAAAAGCTACAATGAGACCGACCCATGGTAATGATTTAAGATTAAAAAAAATTAAAATCAATATTGAGACAAAAACTAGAATAATTGAAAAAATCCTTTTTTTGTTTAGTTCCTCTTTAAAAAAAATATACCCCAAAAGAACACTAATTATTGGCATTATAAAATAACCAAAACTAGCATCAATAATCCTTTCAGATGCAACAGCATATATCCATATAGACCAATTAACAAAAATTAAAAAACCAGACAAAAATAATGCAATTAATTTTTTTTTATCTTTTATTTCTTTTGAAAAAATTTTCCATTTAGACAGAAATGTTGTGGTAAAAATTAACATTACTGCTGTCCACAGACATCTGTGAACAACTAATTCAGTATGACCAATAAAAGAAACTGACTCAAAATATATAACTCCAATAAATCCCCACCAAAAAGAACCTAAAGAAGTTAATATTAAACCTTTGTTAAAATCATTTTTCATACTAATTAAATGAATAAAATACCATGAGTAATTAGACTATTTTATTGTTGAATTAAATATTTTTAATTATAAAAGCTTCTACACGGAGAGATGGCTGAGCGGTTGAAAGCACCGGTCTTGAAAACCGGCAAAGGGGCAACTCTTTCCTGGGTTCGAATCCCAGTCTCTCCGCCATATAATTGTTAATATTTAAAATTTTTAAATAAATTATTAATTTTGTTATCTTCAAATTCAACGTTAGTTTTTAAACCATTATAAAAATTGTAAAGATTATTATCATCTATTTCTAAGAATTTTATTAATTCATTTAAATCTTTAACATCTAATTGATCTATGTATTTATTAGTGAATGCTCCTAAAAGTTTATCCATTTCTTTGGTACCGCGATAATTTGATCTGTATATAATTTTTTTTTTTATTTGTTCTATATCAGCGTTCATATTAGGAATATAATATTAGTTTATGGATATTAAAAGAAATTATGAATATTTATTATCTGACCTAAAATCTATAAAAGGTGTTGGTTTAAAAACATCAAATTTATTAAAAAGAAAAAAAATTAATAGCATTTTTGATCTGTTATGGAAATTACCAAAATCTTATACAGATCGAAGTTTATCTTCGAAAATTAAAGATTTAAAAATCGATGAGATACAAACTATAACTATAATTCCTCAAAAATATTCATTTCCAAGAGTAAGAAACTTACCAAATCGAGTTTTATGCAAAGATGAAACTGGTGAAATAGATTGTGTTTTTTTTAATAGTTACGAAGGATATATTAGAAAAATATTACCTATTGGAAAAGAAGTAACAATTAGTGGTAGAATTAAATACTTTCGAAATAAATATCAATTAACAAATCCTAAATATATTTCAGAAGACTCATCTATAATAAAACAAAAGCATAATACCTATTCATTAACTGAGGGAATTAGTGAAAAGGTTTATAATAAAATTATATTTCAAATTATTAAAAATTTACCTCAGATTGATGAGTGGCACTCAAAAGATATATTAAAAAATTTTGGTAATATTGGTTGGAATGACTCAATCAAAAAATTACACAATCCTGAAAACATTGGTAAATTCAGGGAAAATTTCTATCAAAGACTTGCTTTTGATGAAATTTTTTCAACTTTTTTAGTTAATTCAGAAATTAGAAAAAAGATCAAAAAAATAAAAAAAACAAAGAAAAAATTCGATATTAAAAAACAAGATGAAATAATATCAAAATTAGATTTTTCCTTAACCAATGATCAAACTAAAACATTAAATGAAATTAACAAAGATTTGTGCTCAGATAACAAGATGTTCAGATTACTTCAGGGTGATGTTGGTAGTGGTAAAACAATTGTGGCGTTATTATCTGCATTCAATACCATCAGTTCTGATTTTCAAGTAGCAGTAATGGCTCCTACAGAAATATTAGCAAGACAGCATTTTTTGTTAGCAAAAAAAATATATCCAAAAAATATTAAAATAGAATTACTTTCTGGAAAATCATCATACAAAGAAAAAAAACAAATTTTAAATAAACTTATTAAAAAAGAAATTGATATTATTTTTGGAACACATGCATTATTTCAAAAAAAAGTAGAATTCAAAAAACTAGGTTTAATAATAATTGATGAACAACACAAATTTGGAGTTAGTCAGAGAAAAAAATTATCTGATAAAGCTGGGAAAGATTGTGATGTTCTTTTAATGACAGCAACACCAATTCCACGTACTTTAACAATGACTATTTACGGAGATATGGATCTTTCAATTATAAGAGAAAAACCAAATAACCGAAAACTTGTAAAAACTTATAGTAAAATTGAAAGTAAGATTGAGGATGTTATTAAATTCATCAAAAAAGAAATACGAATTGGAAACCAAATTTTTTGGGTATGCCCTCTTATAGAAGAATCAAAAAAAATTGATCATTCTTCAGCGGTTAAAAAATCTGAATATCTAAAAAAAATTTTTCCAAATGAAGTTTATTTACTACATGGAAAAACAACAATTGAGGAAAAAGAAAAAATCTTAAACAAATTTTTAAGAAATGAATTTAAAATATTAGTTTCAACTACTATCATTGAAGTTGGTATAGATTTTCCTAATGCAAATGTAATTATAATAGAAAATGCAAATAAGTTTGGTTTATCTCAATTACATCAACTTAGAGGTAGAGTTGGAAGAGGCAACAAAGAGTCCTCATGTATATTAATGTTTAAATCAAATCTAAGTGAAAATGCTAAAAAAAGAATTAATATATTAAAAGACTCTAATGATGGGTTTAAAATATCTGAAGAGGACATGAAATTAAGAGGTTTTGGAGATATTCTTGGTTTTAAACAAAGTGGAATAAAAAATTTTAAATTGGCAGATCCAATACATAATCATAATCTTTTTATTTTAGCTGAAAAAGAAATTAAAAGAATTGAAAATGAAAAAGAGGATATAGGGAGATTTAAACCATTAATTAAATTATATGATCGTGCAGATATAATTAACGATATAGCCTAATTCTTACCTGTAGATGTGCCCGCAGAAACAATAAATTTAGATGCCTCTTCAAATGTCATATTCAGATATATAACTTCATCTATAGGAAACATTAATAAAAAACCACTTGTAGGATTTGGTGTAGTTGGAACAAAAACGTTTATTAATTTTTTATTTGTTTTTTCGGCCATTTCACCTTTATTTTCTTTCGTCGCAAAACCAACAGCCCAAACACCTTTTCTTGGATATTCTACTAAAACAACACTTTTTTTATCATTGTCATCTTTATTAGAAAATGTCTCGGTCATTTGTACTATTGCCGAATAAATAGTTCTTAAAACAGGAATTCTTTTAAATAGATCATCAATAACTTTAAGAATTCGTTTGCCTAAAAAGGATAATGATAATCCTCCAACAATTGTTATAAAAACTACAGAAATAATTATTTCAATTCCAGGTATTGCAAAAGGTAAGTAATTATTAGGATTTATATTTTCTGGAATTATTTTAGAAGAAATTCCAATTAAAATTTTACTTAAATATAAGGTAAAACCAATAGGAATTAATACCACTACACCTGTTATAAAATAATTTCTAAGAATAAGAGTAAGTGATCGTTTTTTTTTATTCTTTTTCATAAAATTTATTTAAAACTCGAGTAAACTACAAAAGAAATCGCAATAATAAATAAAAATACTAATATTTTATTATTTAGATTCATTATGAAATATATTATCAATGATAATTAAAAATGGATAGAAGAAAATTCTTAACTTATGTTGGTTGTACTTGTTGTAGTTTAGCTCTGAATTCATGTGCTACTGCACCAATCACTGATCGAAAACAATTAAAACTAATCCCTGAAGCTAAATTAAATGCTCAGGCAGCCCAAATTTTTGAAAAAATTAAGGAAAAAGAAAAATTAATAACAGGACCAAAACTTAATCAAATTAAAGAAATTGGCAAAAGAATGGAAAATTCTATAGGAGAATATTTTTATCAATCAAAACTTGATGATCCGACAGTTGGTTTTGATTGGGAATATATATTAATCGATAAAAAAAATATGAGAAATGCATTTTGTATGCCAGGAGGTAAAATAGCAGTTTTTTCAGGCATATTAGAAGTAACTAAAAATACTGATGGCTTAGCTGCTGTCATGGGTCATGAAATTGCACATGCTGTAGCAAAACACTCGGTAGAACGAGCGAGCAGAGGTGTTGTTTTAAACGTAGGGACAAATGTTATTGATATATTATCTGGTGGAAAATTATCTCAAGTTAATAGAACAACAGGTATGAATACTATTGGTATGGTCTCTCAATTAGGTATAATGAACCCTTTTAATAGAAAACAAGAAACTGAAGCTGACTATTTGGGTATGATTTTTGCCTCTTTGTCTGGTTACGATATAAGAGAAACACCTAAAATTTGGCAAAGAATGAAAATATTTAGTAAGGGAAAAAAACAATCTGAATTTCTTAGTACACACCCCTCACCTGACAATCGCATTAAAAAAATAAATGAGTGGACAAATAGTATAATTCTGGATTACCCACCAATTAAAATATAAGTATTAATTGATGGTGAGCCGTGATGGACTCGAACCATCGACCCATTCCTTAAAAGGGAATTGCTCTACCAACTGAGCTAACGGCCCAAAATTACTTCGTATATACATATTTATTTTAATATTTCAAATGGGAATTGATGAGACATATAGTTTCTTTATCACAACTTATCTATGTATTTATCATGAAATTCATTAAAAGTGCCTTTTTGAATATTTTTTCTTATTTCGCTCATTAATTCTTGATAAAAGTTGATATTATTTAACGTTAAAAGCATCGACCCTAAAATTTCATTAGTATTGAATAAATGATTCAAATAATTTTTTGAATATTTGTTTAAATTTAAATTTTTACACTTTTCATCAAGAGGTGAATTGTCATTTTGATATTTATTATTTTTAATATTTATTCTTCCATTCCATGTAAAAGCCAGACCTGTTCTCCCTGATCTAGTCGGCATTACACAATCAAACATGTCTATTCCTCTTTTAACTGCACCTAAAATATCAGAAGGTGTGCCCACACCCATTAAATAATGTGGTTTATTTTCTGGAAGATTTTCCTTGATGTCATCCAAAACTTTAAACATTTCCTCTTGTGTTTCACCAACTGCAAGACCACCAATGGCATATCCATCAAAATTTAGATTTAACAAACCTTTTAGAGACAAAAGTCTCAAATCTTTAAAAAGACCTCCTTGGACTATGCCAAAAAGAGCTTTATGAGGATTTTTTCCAAAGGCTTTTTTGGATCTATCAGCCCAATATAATGATAGTTCCATTGATTTTTTAATCAGTTCATAGTCATTTGTTTTCTTAGGACATTCATCCATGATCATTACAATATCTGAGTTCAAGCCAAGTTGAATTTTTACACTTTCTTCAGGGCTCAAATAAAATTTTTTTCCATCAACATGAGAGTTAAAAATTGCACCTTTTTCTCGGTCTATTTTATTTAATTTTGAAAGAGACATTACTTGAAAACCACCTGAGTCAGTAAGTATTGGCAAATCACAATTCATAAAGGAATGTAATCCACCAGCATTTTGAATTCGTTCAACTCCTGGACGGATCATTAAATGATATGTATTAGCTAAAATTATATCTGAGCCAGTTTTTTTAATATCGTCAATCGTACAAGCTTTTACAGTTGCCTGAGTTCCAACTGGCATAAAAGCAGGAGTTCTAATAATACCTCTATGCGTTTCTATAATTCCTTCTCTTGCATAGCCATCTTTGTTCAATAATTTAAAGGCAAATTCTTTTAATGCCATTAAATATTATAATGATTTAAAACTAATTATTTTATCTGGGTCTGTGACGGCACCATTATTATTTTCATCACCACGTTTAATTTTATCAACAAATTCCATTCCCTCGATCACTTTTCCAAAAACTGTATATTGGTTATCTAGAAAAGGAGCAGGTTTAAAACAAATGAAAAATTGACTATTTGCACTATTTGGATCTTGTGATCTAGCCATTGATAAAGTTCCTCTATCATGAGGTAAGTTATTAAATTCTTGTTTTAGGTCTGGTAAATCTGAACCTCCCATCCCTGCCATTCTTAAATTAAAATCACTTGATGATGAATTTCCAAATTTTACATCACCAGTTTGTGCCATGAAACCATCAATAACTCTGTGAAAAACAACATTATCATATTTACCACTATTGGCTAAATCTTTAATTCTTTTAACATGATTAGGTGCTACATCTTCAAATAATTCAATTTTAACATCTCCATCTTTAAGTTTCAAAATCATAATATTCTCCTCTGACATTACTTGGTTTATGGTTAAAAAAAAGAAAATTAATATATTTATTAAAATTCTATTCATATTTTCTTTTTAATAATTTAATTGTACTTTTAGTAGTAAATTTTTTGATATCACCTTTTAAATTTACTATTTCTTTGACAAATCTTGATGAAATAATCTGATTTTCGACATCCGACATTAAAAAAAGAGTTTCAATATTTTTATTTAATTTTCTATTCATCCCTGCTAGTTGAAATTCATATTCAAAATCTGAAACTGCTCTTAATCCTCTTAGAATAATATTTGATTTATATTTTTTGCATAATTCAGTGGTTAAAGAGCTAAAAGAAATTACGACAACTTTTTTTTTGTTGAGTTTCAAATCATAAAATAAAGCTTTTTTTACAATTTCAATTCGTTCATCAGAATCGAATAAATAATCCTTATTTTCAACGTTAGATACTGCAACGACAATTTTATCAAAAAGTTTTAAACCTTTTTTAATAACATCAATATGGCCAAACGTAATTGGATCAAATGTTCCAGGATAGATTGCAACTTTATTCATTAAACTAAGTTATCATCTATTTTATCAGCTGAAACAACTTTTTCTTCTCCAGTTAATTTAATAATTCTAACACCCTGAGTATTTCTACCCGCAGTTCTGATTTCTTTTACCGCTACACGTATTACTCTTCCTTTGTTAGTCGATATAAGTATTTCATCACCATCATATACAGGGAAAGAGGATGAGATATTACCATTTCTTGGTGAATTTATAATTCCGATAATTCCCTTCCCACCTCTATTAGTTACTCTATATTCTGTATGACTAGTTTTTTTACCAAAACCATTTTCTGTTATTGATAATATGAACTTTTCTTTAGCTTTTAATTCTGATTGCTCATCTTTTGACTTCTTCCCATTTTTTTTAGATTTATCATTATCTATAATTGAAAGAGAGACAATTTGATCGTTTGGAGACAAAACAATACCTTTAATCCCTTTAGAGGATCTACCCTTAAAAACTCTCAATTTTTTAGACTCAAAACGTATGCATTTTCCTAATTTGGTACTTAAAATTATATCTTGATCATCCTTGCAAATTTTAACTCCAACAATTTTATCATTATTGTCTAATTTCATTGCAATTTTTCCAGATGTATTGATTGAAGAAAAATCCTCTAAACTATTTTTTCTAATTTTCCCTTGAGCAGTAGCAAATACAATTTGATAATTTTTCATTTCAGATTCATTATCGGGAAAAGGCATAATAGAACTTATTGACTGATGGTTTTTTAGTGGAAGAATATTAAACAACGATTTTCCCTTAGAAACTGAAGATCCCTCAGGTATTTTCCAAGCTTTTATTCTATAAACTAAACCTTCTGTAGAGAAAAACAAAACTGAGGTATGGGTATTAACTGATAGAGTTTGAACTACAGAGTCTTCGTTTCTAGTAGTCATGCCAGTTTTTCCTTTACCTCCTCTTTTTTGTGTCTTAACACTATTCAAAGATCCACGTTTAATGTAACCCTGCAATGTAACAGTAATCAATACAGATTGTTTTTGAATGGTTTCTTCTATATCGTAATTTAATACAGCATCAATTATTTTAGTTCTTCGAGGTGATGAATATTTATCTTTAATATTCTTTAACTCTTCACTGATTACTTTTAACAATTCTTTTTTAGATGAAATTATTTTTTTATATTTCGTAATTAATTCAGCTAACTTTTTAATTTCTATTTCAATTTCATTTATTCCTAACGCTGTCAGTTTTTGTAATCTTAATTCTAAAATAGCATTCACTTGTAAAGTTGATAAGGAGTATAAAGTTTTTGATTTTGAACTTTCTACAAGTGAAATTAATTTTTTTGACTTATTAATTTTCCATTTGGTTTGTAAAAGAGATTTCTTTGCATCTTCTGGATTTTTTGATGATCTGATTATTTTGATAACTTTGTCTAAATTTTCAACTGATACCGATAAACCTATTAAGATATGTGCTCGCTCTTCTGCTTTTTGTAAATCAAATTTTGTTTTTTTGACTACAACGTCCTCTCTAAAGGATAAAAAATTTGATAAGAAATCTTTTAAGTTACAAGTTTCAGGTTTGCCATCAACTATTGCAAGTGTATTAAATCCAAATGAACTTTCAATTTGTGTATTCTTGTAAAGTTGTCTTTTTACTGTTTCGGGTTCTACCCCACTTCTCAAATCTATTGAAACTCTGATTCCTTCTCGATTAGACTCATCTCTTATATCTCTTATACCCTCAATTTTTTTTTCTCTAACAAGCTGAGCAATTCTCTCATTCAAAACAGATTTATTAACTTGGTAAGGAATTGATGTGATAACCAATCTTTCTCTTCCATTTTTTAAACTTTCTATAGAAATTTCACCTCTAATTTTAAAAGAACCTCTGCCTTTGTTATAACCTTGTTTGATCATATCTTTTCCAATTATTACTCCTCCTGTTGGAAAATCAGGTCCAGGTATGTGCTTCATAAGATCTTTAATTTTTATATCTTTATTTTCAATTAAAGCTAATGTCCCGTTAATTATTTCACCTAGATTATGTGGTGGTATGCTAGTTGCCATTCCAACAGCAATTCCACCTGCACCATTTACTAATAAATTTGGAAATTGAGCTGGTAAAACTGTTGGTTCTTTCTCAGTTTCGTCGTAATTATTTTTGAATGAAATTGTATTCTTTTCGATATCATCAATTAAATATTGTGAAACTTTAGATAATCTAGTTTCTGTATATCTCATTGCAGCAGCGGGATCGCCATCAATAGATCCAAAATTTCCTTGTCCATCAACTAAAGGAAGGCTCATTGAAAAATCCTGAACCATTCTTACTAGAGCATCATAAACTGACTGATCTCCATGCGGGTGATACTTACCAATAACATCTCCAACAATTCTTGCAGATTTTCTAAATTGTTTTGACCAATCATATCCACCTTTGTACATCGCATACAAAATTCTTCTATGAACTGGTTTTAAACCATCTCGTATATCAGGAAGTGCTCTACTGACTATAACACTCATTGCATAAGATAGATAAGATGAGCTCATCTCATCATGCATTGAGATTAATTTTATATTCTTATCCTCAGGAATTTCAGTTTTTTGCATAAATATTAAAATGGAATTTCATCATCCATGTCATTTGAAATTTGTGACATGTCATCATTATTAGATTGAGTATTATCATTTGAAATACTTCCACCTGAATTACCTCCACCTAACATAGTTAAAGATGAGTTATATCCTTGAATAACAATTTCAGTCGAGTATTTGTCTTGACCAGACTGCTCATCTTTCCATTTTCGAGTCGTTAATTGTCCTTCAACATATATTTGGGCTCCCTTTTTTAAATATTGTTGAACAACATTTACCAATCCTTCATTGAATACAACTATACGGTGCCATTCTGTTTTTTCTTTTTTTTCACCAGTATTCTTATCTTTCCAAGATTGACTTGTTGCCAGACTTAATCGTGCAACACTTTTGCCATTTACCATTTGTTTGATCTCTGGATCTGCGCCCAAACGACCAATTAAAAGTACTTTATTTAAACTTCCAGCCATAATATTTTAATATTTGTTAAATTTGTTAATTAGAATTATACCACAATTTACTCTGAATATTAATTTTATTAAGTCAAAGCAACAAAAATTATGATGAAAAAGATAGTTATTAAGGGAGCTAAAGAACACAATTTAAAAAATGTTTCTTTAGAGATACCCAAAGATAAATTTGTTGTCATAACTGGTCTATCAGGATCAGGAAAGTCGTCTTTAGCCTTTGATACAGTCTATGCAGAAGGTCAAAGACGGTATGTTGAGAGTTTATCCGCTTATGCAAGACAATTTTTAGATAAAATGAAAAAGCCAAATGTTGATTTAATTGAGGGGTTAAGCCCAGCTATATCAATAGAACAAAAAAATACTTCCAAAAATCCAAGATCAACTGTTGCTACAGTTACTGAAATATATGATTACATGCGTGTTTTATATGCAAGAGCAGGTATACCCTACTCTCCTTTTACAGGTAAACCAATAACATCACAAACAATTACACAAATTGTAGATAAAATTAAAGAGCTGCCAAAAAAGTCAACAATATATATTTACGCTCCAGTAGTCAGAGGGAGAAAGGGAGAATATAAAAAAGAAATCCTAAATTATAAAAAAAGAGGATTTCGAAAAATAAAAGTAGACGATGTAATTTATGATATTGATAAAGTTCCTGAATTAAATAAGAAAATTAAGCATGACATATATATTCTGGTCGATAGGATAGTTCTAAATTCATCTTTAGGAAACAGATTAGCTGAAAGTATTGAATCATCGGTAAATTTAGCGAATGGATTAGTATTCGTTGAATATGAAGATGAAACCTTACCAAAAAAATATAGAAAAGTAGAAAAATTAATATTTTCGACTAAATTTGCATGTCCTGAAAGTGGCTTTACAATTGAGGAAATTGAGCCAAGACTTTTCTCATTTAATAGTCCTTTTGGTGCTTGTGAAGAATGTGAGGGAATTGGAATTAAACTAAATGTTGATCCAAATTTAGTGGTACCAAATCATAAAAAAAGTATTGCGGATGGAGCTATAGAACCCTGGGCTAAAACAACCACTCTATATTATGCACAAACATTATCTTCTTTAGCAAAACATTATAACTTTTCATTAGATGAAAAATGGTCAAAACTCTCAAAAAAAATAAAGGATATTATTCTTTATGGATCTGATGATGAAGAAATCAAATTTTCCTATGATGATGGTTATGAAAAATACTCACATAAAAAGACATTTGAAGGGGTAATAAATAATTTAGAGAGAAGATATTTAGAAACTGATAGTGATTGGAAAAGAGAAGAAATAGCCCAATATCAGTCAGATACTAAATGTGAGAGATGTAATGGTCATAGATTAAAAGATGAAGCATTATGTGTGAAAATTGACGGCTTACACATTAGTGAAGTCACTGAAAAATCAATTTTAGATGCTGCAAAGTGGTTTGAAAATTTAAAATTCAATTTAGATAAAAGACAAGTCAAAATTGCCGAACATATCCTCAAAGAAATTAATGAAAGATTAAATTTTCTTTTAAATGTTGGTCTTGATTATTTAACATTATCAAGAGAGTCTGGTACTTTATCAGGTGGGGAAGCACAAAGAATCCGTTTGGCATCTCAAATTGGCTCTGGTTTAACTGGAGTGCTATACGTCTTAGATGAACCATCTATTGGTTTGCATCAAAAAGATAATGTAAAACTGATCAATGCTCTTAAAAGATTACGAGATTTGGGAAATACAGTTATTGTAGTTGAGCATGATACTGAAACGATGGAAAATGCAGATCATATTATTGATCTTGGTCCTGAAGCGGGAAACAAAGGTGGCGAAGTTGTTGCGCAAGGAACTTTTGATGAGATAACAAAAAATAAAATAAGTATCACAGGAAAATATCTTTCAAATAAATTAAGAATTGATGTTCCCAAGAAAAGAAGATTAGCAAAAAATGGAAGGTTTCTCGAAATAACAGGAGCGACTGGTAATAATTTGAATAATGTTAATTTAAAAATACCTTTAGGTAGTTTAACTTGTGTCACCGGTGTATCAGGAAGTGGTAAGTCAACGTTAATCTTACAGACATTATACAACGCATTAAACTTAACTTTGAATAATAATAAATCTAGAAAAATTCCAAAACCATTCAAAGGTTTCAAAGGTACAGAATTAATCGATAAGATAATTGATATTGATCAATCACCAATTGGTCGTACCCCAAGATCAAATCCAGCAACTTATACTGGAGCTTTCGGGCCAATTAGAGATTGGTTCACAGGATTACCCGAGTCAAAAACAAGAGGATATAAACCAGGAAGGTTCTCTTTTAATGTCAAAGGAGGTAGGTGTGAAGCTTGTGAGGGAGATGGAGTTATTACTTATGAAATGCATTTTCTCCCAGACGTTTATATACAATGTGATGAGTGTAAAGGAACCAGATATAATCGAGAAACATTAGAGATAAAATTTAAAGATAAAAGTATTGCGGATGTTTTAAACATGACAGTTGATGAGGGTTGTGAATATTTTGAAAATATTTCAAATATTAAGACTAAATTGCTTACCTTAAAAAAAGTTGGTTTAGGGTATATAAAAATTGGTCAACAAGCTACAACTCTATCAGGAGGTGAAGCACAAAGAATTAAATTAGCTAAAGAATTATCAAAAAGATCGACAGGAAGAACAATGTACATATTAGATGAACCAACTACTGGTCTTCACCAACACGACATCAAAAAATTATTAGAAATTTTACATACATTTGTTTCATTAGGTAACACAGTGGTTGTTATAGAACATAACTTAGATGTCATAAAAACTGCAGATTATATTGTCGATATGGGTCCTGAGGGTGGTGTAAAAGGTGGAAAAATTATCGCTGAGGGAAAACCTGAGGAAATTTGTAAAGTTAATGGAAGTTATACAGGTAAGTTTTTAAAAAATCTTTTACAATAAATACCATTGTCATCTCACTCTAAATCAGTATAAAATTAAATATGGGCAATTTACTTTCATCTTTATCAAAAACTGTTCACGTTTCTTTAGCCATTGCGGTTCTGTTATTTTTAGGCTTATTTTATCAAAATGATGGTTTTAGTTTTGATGCACTTTTTTGGAGTTGGTTTGCAAGATTTGTGCATGTGGTAGTTGGAATAATGTGGATTGGCTTGTTATGGTATTTTAATTTTGTTCAAATCCCAAACATGGCAAAAATTCCAGATGAACAGAAACCAGCTATTGGTAAAGTAATTGCGCCAGCTGCATTATTTTATTTTAGATGGGGTGCCGCATTTACAGTTCTGTCAGGTTTAGCACTTGCAGGTCTTAATGGATATTTGCATGATGCAATGACATTAAGTATAGGATCTGGCATTCCAAAACATACGGCTATTGGAATTGGTATGTGGTTGGGCTTAGTTATGGCATTTAACGTATGGTTTGTAATATGGCCTAATCAAAAAAGAGCTTTAGGTATAGTTGAGTGTGAACCTGATCTTAAGGCCAAGTCAGCAAGAACAGCTATGTTATTTTCGAGAACTAATACTTTGTTGTCAATACCAATGCTGCTTACTATGGTAGCTGCTCAAAATCTTTATTAAATACTTTCGTCTTCTCTTAAGACAGTTTTTTGTGAAACTCTTAGTCTAACTAAGACTGTATTGGCAATATAGATAGATGAATAAGTACCAAAAATTACACCAAATATCATAGCCAAAGAAAAACCTTTTAGTATTTCACCGCCAAAGAAAAATATTGATAGCAAAGCTAATAAAGTTGTTATTGATGTAATTAAGGTTCTAGATAATGTTTCATTGATGGAGATATTAGTTAAATCGTAAATCTTAATATCAGAATATTTTCTTAAATTTTCTCTTACTCTATCAAAAATAACCACTGTATCATTCATAGAGTAACCAACGATAGTTAATACAGCAGCAATAATAGATAAATTAATTTCAAGACCAAGCAATGAAAATAAACCTAGAGTTACCAACACGTCATGAAACAAAGCTAATATAGCTCCTAAACTAAATTGCCATTCAAATCTGATCCAAATGTAAATTAACATTAAAGTTAATGCAACTGCGATAGCTATTACCCCAGATTTAAGCAACTCAGCACTTACTTTCGGTCCTACGTTTTCAACTCTTCTAAAATCAAAAGTATTACCAAATGATTTATCTAAATTTACTTTGATTTCCTCAATGATATTTTTGTTATTATTAATTTCAAATTTAATTAGAAAGTCTGTCTCATTTCCAAAATTTTTTACTGAAACATCACCTAAATTCATGGAATTCAAATTATCTCTTAGAGATGACACATTAATTTTGCTGTCAGTTGATCTTAATTCAATTAATGTTCCGCCCTTAAAATCTATTCCAAAGTTAAGACCTTTGAATGTCAGTAAAAATAATGAAATAACGACTAAAGATATAGAAAGTATATTAAATTGATTATAGTATTTGTTAAAAGCAATCATCTAAATTAAACCCTCTTTTTCTTTATTTCTGTACACATACAAAACAGTCAATAACCTTGCTATGAAATACACTGAGAACAATGTTGTAAATATTCCAATCCCAAGTGTAAGTGAAAAACCTTTGATTGGACCTGAGCCCATAAAAAATAAGATTATAGCTGCTAATAATGTTGTTATATTTGCATCGAGTATTGCGGTTCTAGATTTTGTGTAACCACTATCAAAAGCTATTAAATTATTTTTTTCATTTTTTAGCTCTTCTTTAATTCTCTCAAAAATTAAAACATTTGCATCGACTGCCATACCAACTGTCAAAATTATTCCAGCGATCCCCGGAAGGGTTAAGGTCGCCTCGAATATAGTCAATATTCCAATGAGTAAGAAAAGGTTAAGTATTAATGTTATATTGGTAATTAAACCAAATACTTTGTATTTCACAAATATAAATATTATTACTAATACAAAACCAATTGCTAATGCAATCATCCCTGCATTAATTGAGTCTTGTCCTAAGTCTGGACCAACTGTTCGTTCCTCAATAATATTTAAAGGCGCAGGTAATGCACCAGATCTTAATAAAAGAGCTAAATCTGTTGCTGATTGAAAAGTAAATCCTCCACTGATTTGACCTGATCCACTTGCAATTGTATCTCTTATAACTGGTGCGCTTATAATTTTGCCATCCAATACTATTGCTAATTGCTTGCCAATACCCGTCGATGTGGCCTTACCAAATCTTTTAGCGCCAACTCTATCAAGTGTAAATGTAACTACTGTTTCATTTGTCTCACTATCCATTCTTGGTTGAGCATCTAGTAGATTGTCTCCGCTTAAAATAATTCTTTTACTTACCAGAGCATCTTCTTCAGACCCATCTTCATAACTAAGTTTTTCCGCTCCAAAAGAGTCTTGATCGTTATTAGTTACAAATCTAAATGTAAGATTTGCAGTTTTACCAAGCAATGATTTAATTCTCATTGGATCATCTAATCCAGGTAATTCAACAAGAATTCTGTCGTTTCCTCTTTTTAGAATATTAGGTTCATTAGTTCCTATCTCATCAATTCTTCTTCTTACAATTTCTAATGCTTGATCTTGAGATGATGTTTTTAGTTTAACGATACCTTGGGTTGAGTAATTGACAAAAAAAATATTATTTTCCTCAATGATATCTAATTGATGAGATTTAAATCTTGGATAATAAGGATTTAATTCACTTTCCTTGTCATTAAATGTGTCTAGGACAGTTTGTTTAAAGTTTTCATCTACAGAAAAAGATAATTTTTGTCCTAAAATTTTTAAATTTTTAATTCTAATATTTTTGTCTTTGAAATAATTTCTAATTGTAATTGAAAGATTTTGTATTTTTTGCTCAATAACTGGATTATTATCAATTTCCAGTAATAGGTAAGAGCCTCCCTGAAGATCTAATCCAAGATTAATTTTCTTATTTAGTAAGTTGTTTTCAAACTTAAATAAATTTGATGAAGCAATTAAAATAAAAAATAGAGAAATTAATATTACTGAAATTATTCTGAATTTTGAAAAATATAACACTTTACTTTAACAAAATTACTTTTTAACTTCTTGAGAGTTCATCAGACTTTGTACACCTGTACCTCTGATTACTTCAACAGTCACATTTTCAGCAACCTCAACTTCAATTTTATCGTTGTCTACAACTCTAGTTATGGTTCCTGTGATACCGCCTGAAGTTACAATCTTATCACCTTTTTTTAAACCCTCGACCATAGCTTTGTGCTCTTTGACTTTTTTTTGCTGTGGTCTTATCAAGAAAAAATAAAAAATAACAAAAATTAGTATTAGTGGTATAAATTGACCTATTCCTGAACTTTCCATAAAACTCCTTAATTAAAAATGAATATTTATACTATCTCTTAAGTTAAAACAACTTTAATTCAGGCTAATTTTTTCTAGATTATTCATATAAGGTCTAAGCACTTTTGGAATACTTATAGACCCATCCATTTGCTGGAAATTTTCTAAAATAGCAATAAGAGTTCTACCCACTGCTAAACCACTTCCATTAAGCGTTCCAACAAATAATGTTTCTTTATTTGAATTTTTATATCTAGCTTTCATCCGTGTTGCCTGGAAAGTTGAACATGATGAACATGAAGATATTTCTCTATATTTGTTTTCTGAAGGTAACCATACTTCTATATCGTAAGTTTTTTCTGCACTAAATCCCATGTCTCCACTACATAAAATCATTTTTCTATATGGTAACTCTAACAAATCCAAAATTCCTGTGGCACAATTTGTCATTCTCTCTAATTCTTCAAGACATTTATTTTGTTCAACAATACTAACTAATTCAACTTTATAAAATTGATGTTGTCTAATCATCCCTTTTGTATCTTTACCATAACTACCAGCTTCTTTTCTAAAACATGGGGTAGATGCAACAAATCTCATTGGTAATTTTTTAAGATCTAAAATTTTGTCTTTTACAATATTGGTTAAAATAACTTCTGCTGTAGGAATTAAAAATTTTCTTCCACTTCCCTCTTCTAATTTTACTTCAAATTGATCAGTTTCAAATTTAGGTAGTTGACCAGTTCCAAACATTGTATTTTCTGATGCTAATAAAGGTGGTGAAATTTCCTCATATCCATTTTTTGAGGTATGAATATCAAGCATAAAATTTGAAATAGCTCTTTCAAGTAATGCTAATTTATTCTTAACAAAAACAAATCTTGAGCCAGTGGTTTTTGTGGCAAGATCAAAATCTAACATGCCAAGTTTTTCACCTAATTCATAGTGTGATTTTGGAGTAAATTCAAAATTAGGAATCTGACCTGATTTAGTTAATTCAACATTTTCATTTTCATTAGATCCTACAGGCACATCATCATGAGGTATATTAGGAATACTTGATAAAATTTCATCTAGGTCTGATTTTATTTTTGATTGTTGATCAGTAATTTTGTCAATAGATTGGGTAATTTCTTTTGACCTAGAAAATAAAGCTTTATCTTTTGTTTTTGAAATATCTTTCTTTTCTTTTTCGAATGTTTCTTTTTTATGAATTAAATCTCGATTATCTATATCTAATTTTTTGAGTTTATTGAGATCTATATCAATTGATCTTTTTTTTAATGCTTTTGAAAATGCATCAAAATCTTTTCTAATTTCTTTAATATTATGCATCAGAATTTTTTAAATTTTTATTTTCAATAAGTTTTACTGAAAATATTGATAATTCATATAGAATTAATAAAGGTATCGCTAAACCAATTTGTGTTACGGGATCTGGGGGTGTGAGTAAAGCTGCAGCTGCGAATATAATAACCACAACATATTTTCTTCGTTTCTTTAAAAAATCAGAATCAACTAACCCTACCCTCGCTAATAAACTCAACACAACAGGTAATTGAAAACTTATGCCAAACGCAAATATAAGTTTCATTACCAATGAAAGATACTCGTTTACTTTTGCCTCTAATTGAATTGGTAAATTTGTTGAAAGACCAGAACTTTCAAAAGATAAAAAGAATTTTATCGCCAAGGGCATTATTAAATAATAAACCAACATGCCCCCTAATAAGAATAAGATCGGGGTTAAAACTAAATAAGGTAAAATTGCAATTTTTTCATGTTTATAAAGTCCAGGAGCAATAAATTTCCAAATCTGCATTAAAATAAATGGACAAGTAACAAAAAAAGCTGTGAAAAAAGATACTTTCAAATAGGTAAGGAAAGTTTCCTGTAAGGCTGTGAAAATTAATCTTCTATCAGTTCCATCATCTTTAACTGCTTGTGCGTATGGCTCCACTAAAAAACCATAAAGATGTTCAGCAAAAAAATAACATCCTATAAAAAAGATTATTAGAAAAATAAAACTATGAATTAGTCTTTTTCTTAACTCTGCTAAATGACTTACAAAGCCACCTTCATTTTCGTCATGACTCATCTTTTTTTTCTTCTTTTTTTTCTATTTTATTATCTTCAAGATCAATATTTGAGACTTCATTTTGAATATTATTGACATATTTTTTTGCAGAGCCGATCCATGAACCAACTTTTTTTAGCATTATCGGAAAGTCCTTAGGTCCCAAAACTACAATAGCTATTGCAACTATTATTAAAATCTCAAACCAACCAATAGTAGGCATGTGATTTATTCTTTTTTGTTCGAATCTTGATTATCGTCAGAAATATTTTTTGGCTCATTGTCATCAGTCACATCTGATGCCATTCCCTTTTTAAAACTTTTTATTCCTTTTGCTACATCGCCCATAAGGCTAGAAATTTTTCCTCTACCAAATAATAATACCACAAGTATTACAACGATCGCTATTTGCCAAATTCCAATGCTCATAGAAAACTTATAACCTTTTTATCAATAATTGAAAAGTCTAATTTGTAGGCTTAGTTTTTCTCATCCGAGTCAAGAGTGCTACTTAACATTTCATCAATATTTGAATAAATGTCCTCTTTTTTATCATCTTGTTTTTCTTTATAGAATTTTCCAGTACCAAAAATAGCATTATCAATATTGGCACTATCAATTAAACCTGCAGCTCCAAGTTCATCTACTGTTGGTAGATCAGATAATTTTTGCAAGTTAAAATGGCTTAAAAAGTCATCCGTCGTAACATATTGAATAGGTCGACCAGGGACATTTTTTCGTCCACCAGGTTTAACCCAATTTAATTCCATTAAAATTTCTAATGTGTTAGTCCCAAAAGCTACTCCTCTTATTTCTTCTATCTCTGCTCGAGTAACTGGTTGATGATAAACAATTATAGCAAGAGTTTCTATTGCAGCTTTTGATAATTTTTTTTCAACAGTTTTTTCTTGGGTCATTAAATTTGAAAGATTAGGTGAGGTTCTAAAGGACCATTTTTTAGAAATACAAACTAAGTTAATACCTCGATTTGAATATTCAGCTTGTAATTTTAACAAAATTTTTTCGACATCTGCTTTTTTAGATATCTTATTTTCAATAGTTTCAATATCTAATGGTTCTGCAGCAGCAAAAACAATACCTTCAATTTCCTTTTCAATTGAAGATAATTTAGTTGGAAAATTAATAATATTATCTTTTTTCTTAATCTTTTTTTTTATCATTTGTTTTCTTTTATATAAATATCATCAAAAAGGTTTTCTTGTTTTATGCTTAGGTTGCCCTCCTTGACTAACTCAAGAGACCCTGCAAATATTCCTGCTTTACCAGTTCGTTTATATTTTGATCCACTTTTAAAATTTTTTGGTATTAAATCATCTAATTTTTTCCAATCCATTAATTTTCCAAAAAAATCTTTTATAGTTTTTATACCTTCTTCAGTTGTAAAAACTGGTAATTTTGGAATATTTATTCTCTGAAAATCTTTAGTCATAATTATAGTGGAGTATGTTTTCATTAGGTCAAATAAATTTAATTTATACTCACTATTGTAGATGGGCCTTATGCCTGCTCTCATGCCTCTAGTTCTAATTTCTCTGCCTAATCTTTTTCTTTTAAGCATCTGTTCAGATAATAACCTTATTAATTCAAGTTTCTTAAGTTGAAGTTTTAATTTTTCAGCTACTTCTTGAACTTTAAATTCTTCTTCAGGGGTGCCTGGTAATAGTAATTTTGATTTTAAATATGCTAACCATGTTGCCATTAATAAGTATTCTGAAGCAATCTCTAAATTTAATTTTTTTTCTTGAGTAATAAAATCATGAAACTGATCTGCTAATTTTGTAATCGATATATCCTCAAGATTAACTTTTTGAGCTTTTGCTAGATCTAAAAGGACATCTAATGGACCATTATAGTTTTCAACATCTACTTTAAAAAGTTCAGAATCATTTTCAATCATCAATCAATATTAACTTAAAATTTTGTAAAATTGTGATGTTTTTTTTATAAGAAAAGGATTTATCAATGGTGAATTATTTCCTACAATTTTCATTTCATTTAAATTTCCATTACAATGTAAGGCTAAATTACAACCTGCACTAAACGTTTTGATTGTATTTTCCTTTAAATTACCCTTAAGACTTTTCATGGATAAATCATCAGAGATTAGAATATCTTTAAAACCAATTTTATTGCGAATTAATTTAATAAATTTTTTTGAGTGAGTAACACAATTTTCTTTATCAATTTGAGTAAAAATTATGTGAGCGGTCATTGCAAAAAAAGTTTTTTTATTTTTAAAAGGAAGAAAATCTTTCTTAGTTAGATAACTCAATTTTTTATTTACTATTGGAGTAAAATGGTGACTGTCTACTTTTGCAAGACCATGTCCTGGAATATGCTTTATGACTGTTCCAATACCATTTTGATGGAAATAATTGATACAATAATCTCCTATTTTAGATACAATTTTGGGATTATTGGAAAAAGATCTATTCCCAATGATATTTGATGCACCTTTAATTCTTAAATCTAAGACAGGGGAAGTATTAATATTAATACCAAGAGATTTTAATAAATATGAAGTTTTATCAATAAATAATTTATAATAAAATTTAAATTCATCTACATTTTTAACATATTTTTTTCCAAAAAATTCTGAAGTCAAATTATCGAATGATATAATATTTTTTAACCGGTTAACTTTACCCCCTTCTTGATCAATTAAAATGGGATATTTTTTATCTTTAAATAATTTTCTTATTGACGTGGTGAGTTTTAGAGTTTGATCAATATTTTTAATATTTCTTGTAAATAAGATAACTCCCCAGGGCTTATATCTTTTAAGAAATGACTTTTCTTTTGCTGAAAGTTTTGTTGATTTGATACCAACAATAAAAGATCGGCGTTTATTCATTATTTTCTAATAATTTCCAAAAATTAAATTTTTTCTTTTTTTTATTGGTTGTTTGCTCAACGTATTCAATAATATTTTTCGTATCATCCTCTAAAATTGGTAATTTTTCTGAGTAAGTATTTATCTTATTTTCGATATTGTTGAGTGATCTATATGATTTTTTTTTATAGGCATCAGAAAAATAATATTTTGCTGTAAAAAAAATAAAAAGACCAATAATAAAAACAAAAATAATATATTTGATTTCTTTAAACATTACATTTTTTCAGGAGCAGACACACCTACAATATTCATCCCAGATTTAATAACATTTGATATAAGTTTTAATAAAACTAATTTGTCATTTGATATCTTCTTATTCTCATTTATAAATCTTTTTTCAGGATTATCTTTTCCTAAGTTCCAATAAGAATGAAAGAGAGAGGCTAGCTCATAAAGATATACTGGAATTCTATGTGGTTCAAGCTTCTTACTTGATATTTCGATGCACTTTGGCCACTCGGATATTTTTTTTAAGATGTTTATTTCGTGGTCAGAATATTCAAAATTATATTCATCAATCTTTAAATCTTTTTTTAAATCTATTTCCAGATGTCTAAAAACAGATGAAATTCGAGCATAACAATATTGCACGTAATACAAAGGATTGTCTTTTGATTTTTCAATTACATTATCAAAATCAAAATCAAGTTCGACATCATTACTTCTGTTCAACATGATAAAACGTGTAGCATCTTTTCCAACTTCATTAATTAAATCATCTACAGTTATATAATCACCTTTACGTTTTGACATTTTAAATGGTTTTTTATCCTTTATAAGTTTTACAAGTTGACTAACTTTACAAATAAGTTTTCCTTTAGAGTTTGATAAAGCATCAACAGAGGATGTAATTCTTTTAATATAACCCGCATGATCCGCGCCTAAAATATTTATTAAGTAGTCAAACTTTCTATCCAATTTATTTTTATGGTAGGCAACATCACTGGCAAAATAAGTCCAAGCACCATCGGATTTTTGTAATGCTCTATCTTTGTCATCACCAAAATCAGTTGATTTGAAAAGTAATTGTTCTCTTTCAACCCAATTATTATCGTCCTCACCAGCTGGAGCTTTAATTTTACCTTTATAAACAAATTTATTTTTTTGAAGATTTTCTACTACTTTTTCAACTTCTTGATTAAGCACTAATTTTTTTTCACTGACGAAATTATCGTGAATTATACCAAGGCTACTAAGATTTTTTTTTATTAATTTAATTGCCTCGTCTATAGACAGGCTCGTTAATTGTTCAGATATTGGATCGTAATTAGTAAAATCTATTTTTGGATTTGAAGAAATGATATTATTAGCAAATTCAATCAAATATTCACCGGGATAAAGATCTTCATTATCTGTTGGAAAAGTTTCATTAAATTTGATTTCTCTTATTCTAAAATATACTGATTTTGTGAAATTAATTATCTGATTGCCATAGTCATTTACATAATATTCTTTAGTAACTTTATGATTATTAAATAATAAAACATTTGAAATTACATCTCCTAAAATAGCACCTCGGCAATGACCCACATGTAAAGGCCCTGTTGGGTTGGCAGAAACAAATTCAATTAAATATTTTTTCTTTTGCTCATTTATATTTATTCCAAATGTTTTAGCGTTCTTAATAATTTCTTTTGAAAAATTTGTCCAAAACTCAGGTTGAAATTTAATATTTATAAATCCGGGTTTTACGATTGATACCTCTTTTATTGACTTGTCTTCATTTTCAAGACTCTTTGCTAAGGTTTCAGCTAATTCCAAGGGGGGCTTTTTATTTATTTTTGACAAAACCATGGCAACATTTGTAGAAATGTCACAATTAAATTTCTCAGGTGGAATTTCTGTGTTTATTCCATCTAAATTATCTGGCAAAATTATTTTACCCTTTTTCGATAAATCTAAAATAATTTTTTTTATTTTGTCTAAGTATTGATCAAAAATGTTCATTTGATATCGTTATAAAGGTTGATAGCATATCTGTCAGTCATACCAGAAATAAAATCAGAAACTGATCGATATTTGTTTTTAGATAAATGTTCTTTTGAAATAAATTTTGCCGGATTTTTACTTATTTTGGCAAACAATCTTTTAATTATTAATTTACCTTTGTTATTTTTATTTAGCACATTCTTATTATTGTACATTTTGGACCTTAAAAAATACCTAATTTCATTATCAGAATTTTTAATTTTATCAGAGAAATCAACCATAAGAAAATCAGTTTTATTCAAATCATTTCTACTTTTAATTTTATTTTGATTAAGATTCTTGATGGTATTACTTATTAAATCTTTGATCATTATGTCAATTGAATCTCTTATAATCTGGTAAGTTGCAATCTTGTAATTTTTTTTGTTAATCTTTTTTTTATATTTTCTATAAATATTTTTAAAAAAATCTATTTCTACTAACTCTTCTAATCTAAATAAGTTTGCTTTAATGCCATCTTGTATGTCATGGTTATTATAAGCAATATCATCAGATATAGATGAAATCTGGGCCTCTAGTGAAGGAAAGGTATTAAAATTAATCATGTTTTTAAATTTTTTAACACCTATCAATTCATCAACTAAATGAAAATCTTCGACTGGACCATTGTGTTTTAAAAGTCCTTCTAATGTTTCAATAGAGAGATTTAAACCACTAAATTTCAAATACTTATTTTCTAAAAACATAACAATTCTTAATGTTTGTAAATTGTGATCAAATCCTCCATGAGTGCTCATACATTCATTTAAAGCATCTTCACCTGCATGACCAAATGGAGTGTGGCCCAAATCGTGCGCTAAACTGAGTGTTTCTGCTAAGTCCTCGTTCAAACTGAAATATCTGGCGATGGATCTTGCTATTTGAGCAACCTCCATAGAATGAGTAATTCGAGTTCTATAATGATCCCCTTCAGTATTAACAAATACCTGTGTTTTATGTTTCAATCTTCTAAATGAAGCGCTGTGAATAATACGATCTCTATCTCTTTGATAAGGTGATCTATATTTTGACAAAGATTCCTTAAATATCCTACCTTTACTTTTGAATTGACCTATCTTTGAGT
>CACGNF010000007.1 GCA_902574345.1 uncultured Pelagibacteraceae bacterium | reverse complement strand
ATGATGTGTTATATTTATATATGCAGAATCAGCAACTAGAATTATTTAACAAAAATAAATCATTAAATTTAAAAGAAAAAAAAGAAATTTTTTTAAGGTCTATTATTAGTAAAAATAGCAAAAGTCAGAATAAATATAAAAGAGTTGCTTTATCAACTATTAGATACGCTGGAGGAAAATCTTTAGCTGTCGGACATGTTTTTGAATTATTACCAAATAATGTTAAGAAAGTAGTTTCCCCATTTTTTGGTGGTGGTTCTATTGAAATAGCCATGAGTAAAGTTTTAGGACTTAATGTAGTTGGTTATGATATTTTTGATATTCTTTGTAATTATTGGAATTTTCAAATTAAAAAACCTGAAATACTTTTTAAAAGATTAAATAAACTTAAGCCTACTTTTTCAGAATTTGAGAGAATACGAAAAATCTTAAATAAAGTTTGGAAAAAAGAAGTTAAATTAGATCCACTTACTTTAGCAGTTTATTACGTGTATAATTTTAATTTATCTTACGGTCCAGGGTTTATGGGATGGACATCAGAAATTTATTTAAGCAAAAAAAAATACCAGGCAATGTTAGAAAAAATTAGAAACTTCAAACCTGGTAAATTATCTGTGAAACATGGAGACTTTGAAAAAGTCTTAAAAAAACACAAAAATGATTTTTTGTATTGCGATCCTCCTTATTATATTGGTTCAGACTCTAAAATGTTCAAAGGAGTTTACCCGATGAGAAATATTCCTGTTCACCATAAAGATTTCCCACATGAAAAATTAAGAGATATGTTAAAAAAACATAAAGGTGGTTTCATATTATCTTACAACGATTGCCCAACTATAAGAAAATATTACAAAGGATTTAAACAATATTTTCCGAGCTGGCAATATACGATGGGTCAAGGTGAGACCAGAATTGGAAAAAACAGGATTGAAAAAGGTGACGATCACGTTAAAAAATCACACGAGATTATAGTTTTTGCATCTCCTAAAATGAGAAATTAGTAGATGATTATTAAGTAAAGCTTTAGATTTTTTTTTATCTCTAAGAGTTTTGTAATTAGTCATAAGATTATACATTTTTACATCTGATGAATATTCTTTTTTGTTTTCTTGGTAATTCCATTCTGGATATTTTTTTTCTTTCTTGAAATAAATATCTTTTAAAATTCTCTCTATAGACCTTGAATCTAAACCTACAATATGTGAATCTGTTTTATTTAGCTCTTTAATATTCGCTTTAACGTCATCGTACGTAATCGCATGAGCTGAAAGTTTATATCCTTTTTTAAGATAAGCGTAAATTTTTATGTGACATAAAAATCTACTATTGGAGAAACTTCCTGAAATTGCTTGATTTATATAAAAGTTTTCCAGGTTATCTTCTATTGAGCTATTTGATCCTCCAATTTTAAAAATTTTATCGTTACAGCAAAAAAAATATACATGGCAAATTTTTTTGCTTAAAATATCTTTATTCAATGTAAATCTCAGATTTACTAAATTTGTTTGAAAAAGAATTTCTTTTTGTTTTTTTTTATATTCCCTAGGTTTTAAGAATTTTTTATTGATTTCAAAATCCCCGACTTTGATTGCGTTTGTTACATAGGATATATTCATGGTAATTGATTATTAACTTATAAATTTTCGAGTAAACATAAAAAAAGGGCATAAAAACTGCCCTTTCAAATTTCTTGATTGAAAATAAGTATCATTATTGTTAATTTTTTTTATGAAAAAACTAATCTTAATTCTAACCATATATTTAATATCCACAATAAACGCTAATGCTGAATTTTCTTTTACATTTGAGTGGGGTGATATTAAAAAATGCACAAGTGGAAATCCTAACAGAGTAGAAAATCCAATTTTTAACTTGGTAAACGTTCCAGAGGGAACTAAAGAATTGAGATTTAGGATGAAAGATAAAGATGTTCCACAATATAATCATGGAGGTGGAAAAATTAAAAATTATGGTGGTGAAACTGTAATTCAACCTGGTGCTTTCAAATATAAAAGTCCTTGCCCCCCTTCAGGATCTCATACATATGAGTGGACAATAACTGCTATAGGTGACAAAAAAAAGAAGTTAGGTACAGCTAAAGCAAATAGAAAATATCCAGAATAGTTTAATATCTAAATTATTAATGGCAGTTTACCGACTCTTACATGCAAAATAATCATTATATAAAATATCTATCTCTGATCTTTTTTACTGGAGCAGTTATTCTTTCGTTAGAATTATTGGCATCAAAAATACTAACACCCTTTTTTGGAGTTAGTCTCTACATTTGGACTGCAATTTTATCGGTAACATTAATTTTTCTTGCGATTGGATATCAATTTGGAGGATGGATTACATCAAAAATAGAATCTCAATATTATGAAGAACTATTTATATTCATACCTTTTATAAGTTCATTTTTTATTTTAGTTTCAACCCTAATTTATCCAATATTATTACCAAAATTAGTTGGTTTAAATTTGTTGATTGGAAGTTTTATTGGAAGTTTTATTTTGCTATCAATTCCATTGGTATTAATGTCCGCCATGAACCCCCTACTTATATCAATTATAAAATATAAAAATGATCAAAGTAGTGACTCAAAATCAGGATTCGTATTATTCATTAGCACAATAGGATCTGTATTTGGAGTTATTTTTACAGCATTGTTTTTAGTACCTAATTTTTCAAACTTTTCAGGATATATTTTAAATGCATTGTTTTTGATTGTTTATACTTTGATGATTTATTTTTTTGTTGGTTACAAATTTTTTAAAAAATTAAAAAAATTATTTTTGTTTTTTAATTTAATATTATTTATATGTTTGTTAATTTCCTACAATTTTAAAAATATTTATTTAAATTATTTTACAACTTCTAAAGATAAAAATGGTAATAGTTATTTAATAAAATATGAAAACTTTTCTTATTATGGTAATTTAAAGGTAGTAGGCATTCAACCCTCTTATAACAAAATCATATCTTTTTATAAACTTTATCAGAATGGTACTACACAAAACACCATTGATCTAAATGGAAAATCTTTGAGTACATATACTTATATTCTAAATGCCCTTTCTCAATATTCTGCAAAAGGTGATGCTTTAATATTAGGTTTTGGAGGAGGTATAGTTCCAAAAGAATTAACAAAAACAAATTTTAATGTTGATGTTGTTGAAATTAATCCAGCAACTCTTAGAATTGCTGAGAAATTTTTCAAATACAAAAAAAAAGATACTAATTTTTTTTTTGAGGATGCCAGAACGTTTGTAAAAGAATGTAAAAAAAAATATGATTTAATTGTAGTTGATCTATTTTTTGAAGATGGAGCACCTGAACACTTAACTACGTTTGAATTTTATCAAAATTTAAAAAACTGCCTTAATGAAAAAGGCATTGTTGTAAGTAATGCACTAGCAGATTTTTCAAATAATTTGACAATTAGTACAATTTTATCAACATTTAATGCTGTATTTGACAATATCTATTATTTCTATGATGACATAGATATAAAAAAGTCAAATTTGATGATTTCAAATCTGTATATACTCGCATCAAATCAATCAAAATTCAAACAGACAAATATTAAATTAGAAAATGTGCCTAAATTAATGAAAGATAAAGTCTATCGCACTTTAAAAAATATAAACAAATTTAAAAAAGTGGAATTTAATAAAGAACACATTTTGTATGATGAAAATAATACGTACTCAGGAATTTTTTCAAAAAGTTTAGAGACTTATAGACAAACAATTGCAAATTTAGTGCCCTCGCGGATACTTATGAACTAAAAAAAAACCCCCGAAAAACGGGGGTTTTAATTTTTTTTAGGTATCTAGATTGGGTGGGGATTACATTCCCATGCCGCCCATTCCTCCCATACCACCCATGCCGCCCATTCCACCAGGCATTCCAGCAGGAGCCGCATCTTTTTCTTCTGGCTTATCAGCTATCATTGCTTCTGTTGTGACTAATAATCCAGAAATTGATGCTGCATCTTGAAGTGCAGTTCTAACAACTTTAACTGGATCAATAATACCTTTAGCAAACATGTCACAGTATTCTTCATTTTGTGCATCATAGCCGTGAGTTTTTTTATTCTGTTCTAACAATTTACCAACTACAACTGATCCATCTACTCCAGCATTTTTAGTAATTTGTCTTATAGGAGCTTCTAATGCTCTTCTCACTAAATCAACACCTGCTTTTTGATCCTCGCCTTTGGCTTTTACTTTTTCAAGCTCTTGAGCAGCATATAACAAAGCACATCCACCACCTGTTACAATACCTTCTTCAACAGCAGCTCTTGTTGCATTAAGTGCATCTTCAACTCTGTCTTTTCTCTCTTTAACTTCAACTTCTGTAGCACCACCAACTTTAATTACAGCAACACCACCAGCAAGTTTAGCTAATCTTTCTTGAAGTTTTTCTTTATCGTAATCAGATGTTGTTTCATCAGTTTGTTGTTTGATTGAAGAACATCTTGCTTCGATATCAGATTTTTTACCACTACCATTAACGATTGTACTATTATCTTTATCAACTTTAACCTTTTTACATGATCCAAGATCATCTAATTTAACGTTTTCAAGTTTAATTCCTAAATCTTCAGAAATTACACTTCCACCAGTTAAGATTGCAATATCCTCAAGCATAGCTTTTCTTCTGTCACCAAAACCTGGAGCTTTTACAGCTACTACTTTTAAACCACCTCTTAACTTGTTTACAACTAAAGTTGCTAAAGCTTCGCCTTCAACATCCTCAGATATAATCATTAATGGTCTACCAGCTTGTACCACAGCCTCTAAAAGTGGAACCATTGGTTGTAGATTTGTTAATTTCTTCTCATGTAAAAGAATAAAAGGATTGTCTAACTCTGTCGTCATTTTATCACTATTCGTAATAAAGTATGGTGATAAATATCCTCTATCAAACTGCATACCTTCAACGACATCGAGCTCAGTTTCAATTCCTTTATTTTCCTCAACTGTAATGACACCTTCATTACCAACTTTTTGCATTGCTTTAGAAATCATACTTCCGATTTCTTTATCACCATTTGCAGAAATAGTTCCAACTTGAGCAATTTCATCACTATCTTTTACTTTTTTGGCTGAAGAAACTAAGTTTTGTTTTACAACATCTACTGCTGCATCAATACCTCTTTTTACATCCATCGGGTTCATTCCAGCTGTAACATATTTTACACCTTCTTTAACGATCGCTTGAGCTAAAATAGTAGCGGTTGTTGTTCCATCACCAGCTTCGTCATTCGTTTTGCTAGCAACTTCCTTAACCATTTGAGCACCCATATTTTCGAACTTATCTTCAAGGTCAATTTCTTTTGCAACTGAAACACCATCTTTAGTAATTCTTGGAGCTCCATAAGATTTGTCCATCACAACGTTTCTGCCCTTAGGACCTAAAGTTACCTTAACAGTATCAGCTAAGATATTTACTCCTCTTATCATTGCTGATCTTGCTTCAGCGTCAAATTTAACAACTTTTGCCATTATACTTTCTCCTTTAACTTATATTATTTACTTGAAATACCCATAATGTCTGACTCTTTCATTATGCTGTATTCTTTACCATCAATTTTAACTTCAGTTCCTGACCATTTGCCAAATAAAACTTTGTCTCCAACTTTAACATCCATTGGAATTTTTTTTCCATCTTCAGTTTTTGCGCCACCACCAACAGCAACAACTTTTCCTTCTTGAGGCTTCTCTTGTGCAGTATCTGGTATGATTATTCCTCCAGCAGTTTTTTCGCTGCTATCTAAAACTTCTATTAAAACTCTGTCATGTAACGGTCTAAATTTCATATATTCTCCTATATAAATATGGAGTTCATATAGAGATTGGTAATACTATTTCAAGATATACTTGATATTTAGTTTATTAAAAAAGGTAGGAAATTGTGGATTTTTTGGGTTATAGATTATTTTAATGACTAAAAATTTAGACAAAGATGGTTTCTGCTCCATCGTTGATAATTATCAGCTTTTTTATATCGATTTATGGGGTGTTATTCATAATGGAATAAACCTTCACAAAGAAGCAATCAACGTTTTAAAAGAAATCACAAAAAAAGGTAAAGAATACATTCTACTTACAAATGCTCCAAGACCCAATGATGTTGTAAAATCTTTTTTAGAAAAAATGGGCATGGAAAAAGAAATTAGAGATCATGTTTTTACATCTGGCCAAGCATCATTAAATTATCTTAAAAAAAATTTATCCACCAAAAAATTTTTTCATGTTGGACCACCACGTGATTTTGATTTGTTTAATGATTTTGCGAAAATGAAGTCAGAAAAAATTGATGATGGAGAATACATATTGTGTACAGGCTTATTTGAAAAATTTGATAAAGATTTAAATTATTACAAAGATTTATTTGAAAAAAATTTAGATAAAGAGATGGTTTGTACTAATCCTGACTTAATTGTGGATAGAGGTGATAAAAGAGAACTTTGTGCAGGATCGGTTGCAATGGTTTTTGAAAAGATGGGTGGCAAGGTAGTATATTTTGGCAAACCATATCCTGAGGTTTATAATCAATCAATTGATAATAAAGGTAAAAAAATTCTTTCTGTTGGTGATAATTTAAATACTGATATTAAAGGTGCAAATCTTTTAAACTATGACTCGTTAATTATTTCAAACGGTATTCATAAAAATGAAATCAAGGAAAAAGGAATTGAAGTAATTGCGAAATCTTATGAAACAATCTGCAATTATATTCAATCAGATTTAAAATGGTGAAAAATGAAATTATATAATAGTTTTAGTATTAAAAAAAATCATAAAAATTCAATTATTTTAATTGGAAATTTTGATGGACTTCATCTTGGACATCAAAAATTATTTAGATTAGCAAAAAGATATAAAAAAAAATATTCTTCAAAGATTGGTGTTTTGACTTTTGAGCCAATGCCAAAAATGTTTTTTAACTCCAATTTAAAAAATTTTAGATTATCTAATTTAAATCAAAAAATTGAAAATTTAAGTAAGCTTAATGTTGATTTTGTTATTACTAAGAAATTTAATCGTAAATTTTCAAAAACAAAATCAATTTCATTTATTAAAGAAACATTAGGTAGAAAACTTAGTCCTAAATTTATTTTTGTAAGTAACAATTTTAGATTTGGAAACAAAAGAGAAGGAAATGTAAAACAATTAATTAATCACGAGAAATTATGTAATTATAAAATTGTTAAACCACAACCTTTATCAATTAAAAAAAAAATTATTTCATCCACGTTATTAAGAAAATATTTGCAGAGCGGTAAACTTAATAAAGTTAATAAACTTTTAAACAGAAAATGGTCTATCGATGGAAAAGTTATAAAAGGTAGACAACTAGGAAAAAAGATTGGTTTTCCAACAGCCAACATAGATATCAAAGATTATGTGCTAGCAAAACCAGGCGTTTATGCTGTTAAAGCTAAGAAAATAAAAAGCTCAAAATATATTAAAGGAATAGCCAATTTAGGATATCGACCTACATTTAATGGAAAAAAAATATTATTAGAAGTTCATTTATTTAATTTTTCTGGAAATTTATATAATAAGTATTTAAGAGTAGAATTTTTAAAATTTATAAGAGCTGAAAAAAAATTCAAAAATATAGATCAATTAAAAAAACAAATTAAAATTGATTTAGTAACTGCAAAAAAAGCAAAATGAGTAAAAACCAAATTAATCTACCTAAAACAGCTTTTTCAATGAAAGCTAATTTACCAATTAGAGAGCCAGAAATTCTAAAACTTTGGAAAAAAATTGATCTTTATAAAGAGTTAAGGAATTCAAGAAAAGGAGAGGAAAAATTTGTTCTTCACGATGGTCCCCCATATGCGAATGGAAATATACATATGGGTACTGCGTTAAATAAAATATTAAAAGATATTATCGTAAAGTTTCATCAAATGGATGGTAAAGACTCTGTTTATGTTCCAGGTTGGGATTGTCATGGTTTACCTATCGAATGGAAAATCGAGGAACAATACAAAAAAAATAAAAAAAATAAGAACGATGTTCCGATTGTAGAATTTAGAAAAGAATGCCGAACTTTTGCTGAAAAATGGATAGAGGTTCACAAAGACCAATTTAAAAGATTAGGTGTTGTTGGTGATTGGGAAAACTATTATTCAACAATGAGTTATGATGCAGAGGCACAAATTGTAAGAGAACTTGGAAAATTTTTAAAAGAGGGAAGTCTTTACAGAGGATTTAAACCAGTTTTATGGTCAACTGTAGAAAAAACTGCCTTAGCTGATGCCGAGGTTGAATATCAAGACCATAAATCTGATACGATCTATGCTTGTTTTCCAGTTAAATCATCAAAAATAAAAGAACTTAATGATTGTGATATCGTTATATGGACAACCACTCCTTGGACGATACCAGCAAATAAAGCCTTAGCATACAATGAAAGCTTAGATTACTTAATAATTCAAATTAATGATGATGGAAATTTTAAAAACAAAAAAATTGTTATTGCAGAAGCATTATTGGAATCAGTTTTAAAAGATTGTGAGATTAAAGAATTTGAAAACCTTAAGAAATTTAAAGGTAAAGATTTAAAAGATACAATCTGTAAGCATCCATTTTTTGATTTAGGGTATGATTACGATATTCCAATGTTAGAAGCACGTTTTGTAACCACTGAACAAGGAACAGGAATTGTTCATTGTGCACCAAGTCATGGACCCGACGATTTTAATCTTTGTTTAAATAACGGAATAAAGGCAATTGAGACAGTGGACGATGATGGAAAATATACAAAAAATGTTTCTCTATTTGAAGGTTTACATATTTTTAAGGCTAACCCAGTTGTAATCGAAAAATTGAAAGACCAAAATAAACTTCTTTCAAATGGTGAATTGGTTCATTCCTATCCTCACTCTTGGAGATCAAAGGCACCTTTAGTCCATAGAGCGACACCACAATGGTTTATTTCTATGGAAAGTCATAAACTGAGAAGTAAGGCTTTGAAAGCAATAGATGATACGACCTTTTATCCAAGCAAAGGCAAAGAAAGATTAAAATCAATGATCGAGACAAGGCCAGATTGGTGTGTATCAAGACAAAGAGTTTGGGGTGTGCCACTTCCTATTTTTGTAAATAAAAAGTCTAATGAAATTTTAATAGACGATGGAGTATTTGAAAATATTGCTAATATTTATGAGAAAGAAGGTTCTGATTGTTGGTTTTCAGATGACCCTCAAAAATTTTTAGGTAGTAAATATAAAGCGGAAGATTTTGAAAAGCTTAGCGATATTGTTGAAGTTTGGTTTGATAGTGGATCAACCCACTCTTTTGTACTAGAGAAGAGAAAAGACCTTAAATGGCCTGCATCAATGTATTTAGAGGGTTCTGATCAACATAGGGGGTGGTTTCATTCCTCTTTATTAGAGTCATGTGGAACAAGAGGTAAGGCACCTTTCGAGTCTATATTATCTCATGGATTTGTTGTGGATGGAAAAGGTCTTAAAATGTCAAAATCACTTGGAAATGTAATTGCACCAGAGGATATTTTGAAAAAATATGGTGCCGATATTTTAAGGATTTGGGTTGCTGCATCAAATTATGCTGAAGATTTAAGAATAGATTATTCTATTTTGGATCAGCATTCTGAGTCTTATCGTAAAATTAGAAATACATTTAGATATTTATTAGGAAATATAAATGACAAATACAAAGATTTTGATTTAGATAAAATTGACATTGAAAGCTTGCCAGAGCTAGAGAAATTTATGTTAAGTAAGATTTATTCCCTTAACAACAAATTTGAAAATTATTTCAAAAGATATGATTTTCACAATCTTTATAAAGAATTGTTGAACTTTTGCACAACAGATTTGTCGGCATTCTATTTTGATATAAGAAAGGACACTTTATATTGTGATCCAATTAATTCTGAGAAAAGAAAATCTTGTGTTACAATTTTAAATGTTTTATTAAAATCGTTACTCAGATGGTTCGCTCCAATATTGTCTTTTACAACTGAGGAAATACATCAACTGATATCAAATGATAGTAAAAGCATCCATTTAGAAAAATTTCTTACTTTTCCAGAAAAATTTGAAAATGAAGAGCTTACAGAAAGATGGTCTCAATTAATAAAAATTAGAGATATATGTAATATAAGTATCGAGGAAAAAAGAGCCAGCAAAGAAATTGGCTCAAGTTTAGAAGCAGATCTTAATATTCAACTTAATGAAAAATATAAGGAAATAGTTGGAGATATGGATTTATCTGAATTATGTATTGTGTCAAAAACTGTTGTTAATTTTGATAATCAGTCAGATATTTTAGTTGAGACAAAAAAAGCTTCTGGAAATAAATGCTCAGTTTGTTGGAAGATCAGAGAAGATCCATGCGAAAGACACCCTAAATGTCAAATTTCATAAATAAAGATTTTGTAATAAATTTTTTTATTATTCTAGCTATCTTTGGTCTCGATAGATTTACAAAAGTCTATGTGATTTCCCAAAATGAAAAAAATTTATCGTCTGAATTATTTGTATCAAAATATTTGAATATTAATTTGATTTATAATGAAGGAATTGCATTTGGTTTATTATCATTTGATCAAAGTCATATGTACAACTTTTTAACAATTTTAATTGCAGCTGTAATTTTGATTATTTTTTTTATGACTTTAAAAACTGATGGTTTTAAAAAATATTCACTTTTAATCGTATTTGGTGGAGCTTTAGGTAATTTATATGATAGAATTTTTTTTAAAGCTGTGCCAGACTTTATTGATTTTCACATCGGAAATTTTCATTGGTTTATTTTTAATGTATCGGATATATTTATTTCATTAGGAGTATTATTTTTGATTATTTTTGAAATAATTGATAATAAAAAAAAAATTGATGAAAAAAATATTTAAACTAACAATAATAATAATTTCGATTTTAGCTTTAAATTCATGTGGAACAGTTAGAGAAGGTTTTAGTTCACAGAAAAAAAATAGTATAGACGAATTTTTGGTTGAAAAGAAATCGCCTTTAGTGATGCCTCCAGACTTCAATGAATTACCATTACCACAGCAATCTAATCAAGTAACTGAGAATGAAGAGAATAAAGATATTAAATCATTACTTACTGATAACAAGGACTCAGATTTAGATAATCAAAACACTAATCAAAACACAAATTTTGAAAATTCCATTATAGAAAAAATTAAAAATAATTAATGATAACTTCGGGAATTTTTTTTAAAAATTTTAAAGGTAGTAAACAAAATTCTAAAATAAAAAAAAATCTTAAAGAATTAATTAAAGATAATAATCAAATTTTTCAATCTTTTAAAAAAAATTATAAAGACCAATTTAAGATCAAAAATTTAAGAATTTTTAAAAGATTTAAAGATATTCGCATAATTGGAATCGGCGGTTCGTCATTGGGTACAAAAACTATTTATAGTTTTCTCAAAGATAAAATTAAAAAAAACGTATTATTTTATGACAATTTGTCAACTTGCAATAAAAAATCTGGAAATAAAAAACATTTAAATTTAATCATCTCTAAATCAGGTAATACTTTAGAGACAATAGTTAATTCTAATATTCTTATCAAAAAAAGTGATAAAAATATTTTTATCACAGAAAATAAAAAAAATTATTTAAATTTATTAGCTCATAAATTAAAATCAGAGGTAGTTCATCACAATAATTTTATAGGTGGTCGATACTCAGTTTTATCAGAAGTTGGAATGTTGCCCGCGGAATTAATGGGTCTCAATTCAAAAAGTTTCAGACAATTTAATAAATTAATCAAAAATCAAAAATATTTAAATGCGCTCATATCTAATGTGGGATCAACAATAAATTTAATTAAAAAAAGAAAATTTAATTCAATTATCATAAATTATGATGAAAAATCTCAAAATTTTTTTTCGTGGTATCAACAATTAGTAGCTGAAAGTTTAGGTAAAAAGGGAAAAGGTTTATTGCCAGTCGTATCTAACATGCCTAGAGATAATCATAGCGTTATGCAACTTTATCTAGATGGTTTTAAAAACAATTTTTATACGTTTTTTTATGTCCATGAAAATAATACCTCCAAAATAGATAATAAATTTATTTTACCCTCACAAAATTTTCTAAAAAATAAAAATATTCAAAATATTACTTACGCTCAAAAAAAAGCTACAGAAAATGTTTTTACAAAAAAAAATATACCTTTTAGAAGCTTTGAAATTAAAAAAAGGGATGAAAAAACTTTAGGTGAGTTATTTTGTTTTTTTATGTTGGAAACTATTTTAATTGGAAGAGCTTTGAAAATAAACCCTTACAATCAACCTGCTGTTGAGTTAATTAAAAAAGAGACTAAGAAAATTTTAGTTTAAATTTCCAAATATAATTTTCGATATTCCATATTTCTTCTCATCTAAAATTCTAAAATTTTTTGAAAACTCATCATCCTCTCTTTTATGTCTATGCACAATAATCACCCCATCTTTATTGAGAACTTTTTCTTGAAAAATATTATCAATAATATTTGACAATCTTTTTTCTTTATAGGGAGGATCTAAAAATATGATATTGAATTTAAGCTGAATTTTTTTCAGAAAGTAATTTGATATTAAGTCTTCCTCTACAATCTCATATTTTTCTTTTATATTTAAATTATTAAGATTACTTTTTAAAATTGGTAAAACACCATTATACTTTTCTACAAAGGTAACATGTTTAGCTCCTCTTGATAGACACTCTAAACCAAATGAGCCAACACCTGCAAATAGATCTAAAACTATTGAATTTTCAATATCAATCTTAAATTTATTTGAGTGATTAATAATATTAAAAATAGATTCTTTTGCTAAGTCCTTTAAGGGTCTTGTTTCTTTGTCTCTTGGTTGTAAAATTTTTTTTCCTTTAAATTTTCCACCAATTATTCTCATTTTTTTATTACTTTATGACCAATATCTTTTCTAAAAAAACCATCTGACCAATTCAGATTGTTAAGAAGTTCATGTATCCTATTTCTTGATTCTTCAAAACTATCTGATAATGAGACAAAATTTAAAACACGTCCGCCTACCGCCAAAGCAACATCACCTTTTTTAATAGTGCCAGCATGAAATAAGCGGTCATTGGTGTTTAATTGAATTTTATCGATATTTTTGATTTCAACATTTTTTTTGTAGGTCTCGGGGTAACCTTTTGAACACAAGACAACACATAAACTTTTCTTATTATTCCAATTAATTTCGTTTTCATTTAGTTTTCCATTGCAACATGAATTAATAATTTCACCGAAATCTGTATTTAGTTTAGGAAGAATAGTTTGACATTCTGGATCACCCATTCTCACATTATACTCAATTAAATAAGGTTCATTATTTGTTATCATTAGCCCAGCATACAAAAAACCTTTATATGATGTTTTTAAATCTTTTAGTGCTTGTAAGGTCGGATCAATTATATTATTTAAAATCTTTTTTTCGAGATCCTCATTTATTAATCGTGAAGGTGAATAAGCACCCATACCACCAGTATTTTTCCCTTTATCACCCTCCTGAACTCTTTTATGATCTTGAGCCGTTCCAAAATTTTTGTAAGTAACACCATCACTTAAAATGAAAAAGCTCATTTCTTCACCTTCTAAAAATTCTTCAATAAGAACATTTTTGGCATCACCAAATTTTCCATCAAATATTTCCGTAACTGCTTGATATGACTCTTCTTTGTTTTCACAAATATAAACACCTTTCCCTGCAGCCAAATTGTCTGCTTTAATGACTATTGGAAAATTTGATTTGTTTAAAAAATTTTTAGCTTGATTAGTATCATTAAATACACCGAAATTTGCAGTTGGAATATTATATTTTTTACAAATGTTTTTTGTAAATATTTTTGATCCTTCTAATTGTGAAGCGACTTTACTAGGTCCAAAAACCTTAATATCAAAACTTTCTAAATAATCTGTCAATCCATCAACCAAAGGTTTTTCTGGGCCAATTACCACCATTTCTATCTTTTTTGAAAGAACGAAATTTTTAATTTCCTCAAAGTTATTTATGTCTAAGTTTATGTTCTCAGCTATTAAGTCGGTGCCGGCGTTACCAGGAAAACAAAAAATTTTATCAATTTTTTTTGATTTATATAATGCATGACAAATAGCGTGCTCTCTTCCCCCACTTCCTATAATTCCTACAATCATGTATAAATATATAAACTATAAATGAATAAAAAATTAGCAAAAGTAAAATATTTACCTAATAATTTTCAAGTAATTGAATCAGGCGACCATGTCATATGCGCAGTTTCTGGTAAAGCAATCAGTCTTGAAAATTTGACTTACTGGAACGTGGAACTTCAAGAAGCGTATTATTCATATATTGAGGCTTCTAAAAAAAAAGATGAATTAGATAATAAATAGTTTTATTTCCAACGATTATGGGACCATATCCAATTATTAGGATTAGCAAGTATCATTTTTTCAAGAGTATTATTTAATTTATTTGTTATATTTTCAATAGAGTCTTGTTTTGAGAAGTGAATTGGTTCAAGTACTTTCATTTTAAATTTAATACCCTGATATCTTTCGATAAAAATAGGAACAACAGGCATATCAAATTTTTTTATTAATTGAGCTGGAATAGTAGTAGTAAACGCTTTCTCATTAAAAAAATTTGACTTAATACCCTGAGAAACTCTCTGATCTATCATCAGTGCAGTTGAGAAACCTTGGTTATTAAGTTTTATTAATTCTTTTAATCCACCAATTCCTTTTTTTATTTGATTATTACAGATATATTTTTTTCTTATTCGCTCCATAAATTTATTTAAAAAAATGTTATTTAGTGGTCTATAGATTGCTCCAATTTTAATACCTATTTTGTCAATTTGCATCGCCATTAACTCAAAATTGCTAAAATGTCCTGATATGAATATTACTTTTTGATTTTGATCTTTAATATTTAAAAGTATATCTTCACCTTCTAAAGAAATATTTTTACTAAGATTACCATCTCTAAAGTTTTTCATATAAAGATATTCTGCAAAGACTCTCCCATAGTTGTTCCACATCGAGGATTTAATTTTATTTAATTCTTTAGAATTATAATTTGGAAAAGCTTTTCTTATATTATTATCAATTATTTTTTTTGATCTAAAAATTGGACCAATAATTTCAAATAATTTTCCACTTAGAAAAGATGAAAATTTAACTCCAATAATTTTAAATATAATATAAAGAATACAAATAATAATAAATTGTATTAAGTATTTAATTATTCTCATAAATCTTCGAAATATCATTAACAAAAGCTTCTTGATTTATAATCTTTAAATCAGATTTAATATAAACAATTTTATCATTTTTGTTCAATCTCATGTAATCTTTTTCAGTAGTCATAATTTTACAATTCAAATTTTTTGAAATTGAAATGATTTCATCAATTTCTTTTTGTAAGTATCTATAATGATCAGGAAATTCTATCTCCTTGATAATGTTTATGTTATTTTTTTTTAACATTGATATAAAAGTCTTATGATTTCCTATACCTGAAAAAACTAAATACTTATCACCCTTATCAAACTCATTTATATTTAAGGGGATATATTCCCCTTGATAAATATTGATACTAGAATCGATATTATGAATATATTCTTTAATATTATCAATATTTTCGTTATTTCCATTTAGAAAAACATTTTTATATTTTTTTAAATTTCTAATATTTTCTCTGAGTGGTCCAGATGGAATAGTAAAATTATTACCAATCCAGTTATCAATATTAAAGCAAACAATACTATAATCATAATCTATTGATGGATCTTGTAAACCATCATCAAAAATTGCAAGCTCAAAATTTTCATCAATTGCTTGCTTAATAGATAAGGATCTATCTTTTGATTTAAAAAGTGTTCCATGATTTGCTAATATTTTTTGCTCGTCAATTTGATCTGAATAATATTTTTTGATAAAACAGGTTTTAATCTTATCTTTTAAAATTTCATTAATCTTTAAGCTTAAGGAGGTTTTTCCTGTGCCCCCTAGATATATATTTCCTACACAAATAGTTTTAATTTTTGAATATTTATTTTTTTTTGTCGATAAGTTTTTGAGAAATTTAAAAATTTTGAGTAATAATGATATAGGTAAAAATAAATATGAAAGAATGCTAGGTTTTTTGTAATCCCAAAATTTGGGTTTTTTAAATTTCATTATGAATTGATTTATCTAACTCATTTAGGGTTTTTTTAAGTATTGTTGTACCAAGATATTTCATTTTTTTTACTTTTTTCATATTTTTTTTGAAAATTATTGAATTCGCGCACTCTTGAGGAGTTTTTACTTTGGATGATATTTTTAATTGACTCAGGTATTTATAAACATCTTTAAAATTATCGATATTAGGACCATGCAATATTTTTGCTCCAAATCGTGCCGGTTCTAAAGGATTTTGGCCACCTCTTTTGATAATTGATCCACCTAAAAAAACAGTTGTGGCAAATTTGTAAAACTTTTTAGACTCTCCAAAAGTATTAACAATATAAATATCTATATTGTTCAGTTTTTTTTTATTCGAGTCTCTAGAAATCACATTAAGCCCCAGTCTTCTAATTTGGTAGATAATTTGATCAACTCTATCAATATGTCTTGGTATTATAATTGTAATTGTATTCCTGGCTTTTTTTTTTAAGAGAATATGTGTTTTTGCAGCAAATAATTCTTCAGAATCATGCGTGCTTGCTGCTACAAATGTTCTATATTTTTTAAATTGAGAAAATAATTTTTTATCTGACTGATTGTTACTAAAATTATCATATTCAATAAACTTTAAATTTCCAATAGATTTTATATTTTTAACATTTAATCTTTTTAAAAAATAATTTGTTTCAGAGTTTTGAGAATAGGCTATGTCTATTAATCCAAAAATCGAGTGTGAAAATTTTATTATGTATGACCATCGATTAAAAGATTTTCTAGTAATTCTTGCGTTCAGAAGGACTAAACGAATATTTTTATCTTTGATTGATTTAAACATGCTCGGCCAAATTTCAGATTCTAAAAAAATTGCAACATCTGGTCTCCAATGATCCAAAAATTTTTTGGAGAATAAAATATGGTCAATTGGATAAAACTGATGAATGGTTTTTTTAAATTTCATTTTTTCTAATATTTTTGAAGAGCTTAATGTACTAGATGTAATTAATATTTTATTTATTGATTTATCATTTTCATACTTTTTAATAATTGGGATAACACTTAATATTTCACCAACACTTGATCCATGAAACCAAATAAGTTTTCCATTCCCTCTTTTCTTGGAAATGAAACAAAATTTTTCTTTAAATCTTAATTTATCTTCTTTATTTTTAATGATTCTTAGAACGATAATAAGTGGAGAAAAAAAGAGTATTAATGAGAGTAAAAATTGATAAATAAAAAAAATCATTACCTCTGAAATTGTTTATCATGAAAATTTTTATAAATCTTTGAATTAATTAATAAATCTGCATGTTTGCCACTATCAATTATTTTTCCCGATTCTATGACGTAGATTTTGTTTGAATTTAAAATAGTTGAAAGTCTGTGTGCAATAACAATAGTGGTTTTGTCCTTTGTTAAAACTTTTAATGCATCTTGTATCTTTTGCTCCGTCTCTGAGTCTAGAGATGATGTTGCTTCATCTAATAGAATAATTGAGCTTTTTTTCAACATAGCTCTTGCTATTGAAATCCTTTGTTTTTCTCCACCAGATAGCCTTACGCCATCTTCACCGATAAATGTTTCATAACTTTCAGGTAAAGTATTTATAAATTCCTCACAATGAGAAAGTTTAGCCGCTTCATAAATTTCCTCATCAGTCGCATCTAAATTTGCATATTTTATATTATTTTTGATTGTGTCGTCAAAAAGTGTTGTCTCTTGACTTACTAAAGAAATATTTTTTCTTAATGAATGCAATGTTACGTCATATATTGATTGGTTATCTACTGAAATATCACCAGATTTACAATCATAAAATCTTGGTATCAAATTAAGAATAGTTGATTTACCAGAACCACTATGACCAACTAAAGAGGTCATTTTTCCACCCTCAAAATCTAAGTTCACTTCTTTTAGCACATCACCATCAGATTTCTTATAACTAAACAAGACATCTTTAAATTTAATATTGGCTTTTTGAATATTTATTTCTTTAGCATTCTCAGCATTTCTAATAAAATTTTTTGTATCAACGACGGGTAAAATTCTTTTAGCTGCCGATATACCTTGATTAATTACTATATTTAAAGTTGATAGAGATCTAACTGGTTGATAAGCAAGCATCATTGCTGCAAGAAATGAAAAGAAATTGTTTACGCTTAATTCATTACTAGCAATTAGTTTACCAGAGTAGAAGATTAAAATTGCAATCATAAATCCCGTGAGAACTTCCATAATAGGAGATATTCTAACTATAACTATTCCGATCTTTTTACTTTTCTCTTTTAATTGATTTAAGTGTTCATTAGCTCTGTTAGTCTCATACTTTTCTTTTTGAAAAATTTTAGTTAATTTGTGATTTTTAAATAATTCAACTAAATATCTTGTTAAAAATCCTGATTTTTCTTGTGCCTCAGTTGTAACTTTACCCATCCTTTTACCGAGTGATCTTGCGGCTGTGCTAGCTATCGGAATTAAAATTATTGCAATTAGTGAAAGCTTCCAATTTTGTAAAAACATTACTGTCAATAAACCAATTAAAGTTAAACTATCTTTAAAAAGATTAAGGATCCCATTACTCAATAAGTTGGTAATGTGAATAACATCATAAGTTAAGTTAGAGATAAATTTTCCTGAATGTTTTTCGTCTATAGATTGTGTATCTGCATTTATTAGAGTGCCCAACATATCTATTTGAAGCTTTTTTTTTATTTCTTCAGCAACATTAATCATCATTACTTTAGCAAAATAAAGTGACATACCTTTTGTTGTAAAAGCTAAAATAATAAGAAATGGAATTAGTATTAATAAAGATTGATCTTTTTGAATAAAGATTTTATCTATAGCAGGATCCAAAAGCCAAGCAATCGAGGAAGTGCTTCCAGCAACTAATAAAGAAAAAAAAATAGCTAAAAAAATTTGCTTAAGATATTTTTTTGTATAATCATTGTAAAGTCTTATAAGAATTTCTTTTTTATTCATTAAAATAGTCTTCCTATCAAAATATTTGAAAAAATAATAATTCCCAAATAATTATTACTTCTAAAAATTCTTAGACACAAAGAAGGGTTTTTTGAATCAAAAGTATTTATTTGAAAAAAAAATAAATGCATTATAGGTAGCAATAGAAACAAAAAGTATATCAGATTAAAATTCATAATGTATCCTCCAACTAAAAGTGAAGATGTAAAAAAAAAATAACATATAATTAAGAAAAACTTTGCTGTTCCTTTAAACTTAATTGATGTTGATTTTACTCCTATAATTTCATCATCTTTAATATCTTGGAATCCATATATTGTGTCGTATCCTAGTGTCCAAAATATGGCTCCAATATAAAAAATGATTGGGACTATGTCTATTCGTTCTGACATCGAAGTCCACCCAAGTATTAATCCATAATTAAATGTTATTCCTAAAAAAAGTTGTGGCCAATATGTAAATCTTTTCATTAAAGGGTATGTAAATGCCAACGGCATGGAGGCAAGAGCAATTAAAATTGTAAAATGATTGAAATTTATTAAAACTAAAAAAGCCAAAGAACATAATATTAAAGCATAAAGTAATCCAATTTTAACAGAAATTTTACCTGAAGCGATTGGTCTATTTTTAGTTCTGGTAACTTTTCTATCAAAATTTCTGTCCAAAACATCATTTACTATACAGCCGGCAGACCTCATTAATACTGAACCGAGAAAAAAAAGTAAAAGATAATAAAAATAAATTTGAAGACTTTTGGAAAAATCATAAACTAAAGTTAATCCCCAAGCACATGGCCAAAATAACAACATGTAACCGATTGGTCTTTTGAGCCTTGTGAGCTCAATAAATAAATTTAAATGGTTCATAAGATTTTACTTGTAAATAACAAAGGCAAGATTGATAATCAATTTGATTCGCATGAATATAGATTACACTGTTACCGCATTAATGTTTCCTGCAATCCCTTTAATAATGGGAGTATATTCAAACAGATTTCACACTTTAAGTTCCTTAATTAGAAAAATACATGATGAGTATGTCTTTGAGAAACACACTCCACCTGAATGGAAGGATCAATTGATAAATTTAGAGAAAAGAATAGGTGTTTTAAAATTGAGTATTTTATTTGCTGCTTTTGGATTTTTGTTTAATATGCTAACAGTCTTTGGGCTTTACTTACAGGAATTGTTTATTGCAAGAATAATTTTTGGTTCTTGTTGTTTATCAATGATGATCTCAATTATATTTTTTATTATTGAAATTCAAATCTCAACTAAAGCTCTAAGGCTTCACCTTTCCGATATGGATATTCAATTTAAGGAATAATTACTGCTGGTCCCGTTAATAATCTTGCTTCTAGATCTTTGTGGGCTTGAGCAGCATCTGTTAAAGAGTATTTTTTTGAAATTTCTACCTTAAATTTTTTAGATAAAATTGCATCAAAAACTTTTTTTGCTGAATCAACTAACTCTTCTCTTTTGATTGTATAATGTGCAATTGATGGTCGAGTAAAAAATAATCCTTTAGCATTAATATCTTTTTTTACATCAATAGTATCAACGTACCCAGATGCATTTCCAAATGCTACCATCATTCCCCTTATTTTTAATGTTTCAATCGAACCTTTAAATGTTTTTATTCCAACACCATCATAAACAACATCAATACCATTTTTTCCTACAATTTTTTCAACTTCTTCTGAGAAATTTTTTTCAGAATAATTAATTACATGGTGACAACCATTTTTCTTGGCAATTTCCTCTTTAGCTTTTGAACCAACTGTTCCAATTACTTCTGCACCTAAAGAATTAGCCCAAGGACATAAGATTTGACCAAGAGCTCCAGCTGCAGCATGATAAAGCACTTTATCACCTCTTTTTAATGGATAGGCTCTATGTAATAGATATTCTGCAGTTATACCTTTTAGGGTTATACAAGATGCCACCTCATCAGAAATACCATCTGGAATAGAAATTAATTTTTCTTCAGGCATAATTTGTTTTTCTGAATACGCTCCAATAGGCATTGATGCATGTGTAACTCGATCGCCAACTTTGAATAATTTTATGTCAGATCCTATTTCTTCAATAACTCCACTAGCTTCAAGCCCAATACCACTTGGTAATGGAATAGGGTAGAGTCCTGTCCTGTGATAAATATCTATAAAATTTAGACCTATTGATTTATTTTTTATTAAGACTTCTTTTGGACCGGGCTTTCCAATGTTAATATCTTTAATAACCAAAACCTCAGGTCCACCAAATCTCTCTATTTGTATCGATTTCATTTTTTATTTTACAAACGTGCCGTTATGATAATCTTGAACGGCCTGTAATATCTCTGCTTTAGTGTTCATTACAAAAGGACCACCTCTTGCAATTTCCTCATTTATAGGTTTTCCAGAAATGATTAAAAATTTTGATTTTGATTTTGCTTTTACTTGCAAATTTTCGCCTCTTGTAAGTAATATTAGAGTACTATCTTTGACATTGTCATGTTTTTGCTCGCCTATCTCTATTTCACCATTTATTAAATAGATAAAACTATTATGTGTAGATGGGAGAAGATAATTAAAATTCTTACCTTTGTTTAGTTCGACATCAAAATAAACTGGCTCAACATTGTGCCCTTTAACTGGACCCTCTGCTTTTTCAAACTTACCAGCTATAACTTTAACTCTTTTATCACTATCTTTATGTACACTCATTTTATCTGCATCAATATAAATATACTCAGGTTTGCTCATTTTTAATTTTGCTGGCATATTGATCCACAATTGAAATCCATGAAGTTTCCCTTCTTTCATTGCAGGCATCTCTGAGTGGATAATACCACTTCCAGTTTTCATCCATTGGACATCACCAGCAGTCATTTTACCTTCACCGCCTGTGCTATCTTTATGTTCAAAATCACCAGCAAGCATGTAAGTTACTGTTTCAATTCCTCGGTGGGGGTGTGGTGGAAAACCAGCTACATAATCATCACTATTTTCAGAGCCAAATTCATCTAACATTAAAAAAGGATCAAAGTAATTGGGTTCAACTCCAATGCTTCTTTTTAATTTTACTCCAGCTCCATCTGAAGCCGGGATTGGATCGATGATTTGTTTTACTTCAATATTTTTCATCCGCTTTAATTAACGAATTAATTGTTAATTTCAAGATCACTTTTTATCTAAACAATAACCTTTAGCACCATTAACTACCAAGAATAAAAAACCACCAGCCAAAGCAATATTTTTAAGAAAAGCGGTTAGCTGTACCTGGTCAGCAAAATCATTGTGAAAAATAATAGCTGTTGCAAAACAAAATAAGCTTAAAGCTGCTGCAGCAATTCTAGTTTGATAGCCAATTACAATAAGAATGGGTCCAATTATTTCAAGAGCAATTGCAGGTATAATCAATATACCGGGCAAACCAAAACTTTCCATCCAACCTATAGTTCCCTCATAATTATTTATTTTAAAAATTCCATTTAAAAAAAATAATGCAGATATTAAAACTCTTGCAAATAAATCTAGTGCTTTAATCATGTTAAATAGATCTTAGTAAATACAATGGCGGATTGTAACATTGTTTGCAAGCACAAAAAAAAATATTTTGTCACCTTTGGTCTTTATTTTAAAAATATTAAACTAATTGAATTAGTTTTTTAAGATCTGTAATTTGATATTTTGGTCTAAAATCTAAATTATCAAAAATGTTATTATTTCGATTTACCCAAATAGATTGGTAACCATAATTTCCACCACCAGAAACATCCCAAGTATTAGCACTTAAAAATGCAATTTCACTTTTATTAATATTATATTTTTTTATAGGCATATCATAAACTCTTGAACTTGGTTTATATACGCCAACTTGTTCTATAGAAAATATATCATCAAATAAATTCTCCAAATGATTACTTTTAACTAATTCGTCCAGTAGTGATGGAGTACCATTAGATAAAATAGCTAATTTAAATTTTTTCTCTTTTAGAGTTTTTAAAGTTTCTGGAACTTCTTTATAGGGTGATAAAATTTTATATAAATTAAGCAATTCATTTCTCATTGAAGGATCAATATTAAAAACTTTTATTGATTTATCTAAACTATCTTCTGTAATTTGCCAAAAATCTTTGTGTCGATCCATTAAACTTCTAAGCCAAGTATATTCTAATTGAGTGGTTCTCCAAAAATTTGCAAATCCCTCCCATTTATCTCCAATTTTATCTTTACATTTTTCTGCAGCTGAATTGACATCAAACAATGTTCCATATGCATCAAAAATTATTGCTTTAACATTTTCCATAAACTAACTTAACACAAATGAGTAATATTCGATTATTTTTCTCGAGAACATTATCTACTGATATGACCGATATATTAGATAAGTCCCAATCACATTATTTGACTAAAGTTATGCGAATTAAAGAAAGTGAAGCTTTTTCAATATTCAATCAAAATGGAGAATGGGAAGCAAAAATTTTAAAAATATCAAAAGGTAATGTTGAATTTAAAACAATTAAACAATTAAGAAAAAAAGAAAGTTCAAAAGAATTGTGGCTAGCATTCTCACCGATTAAATCAAACTATCAGAATTTTATGATTCAAAAAGCAACTGAACTAGGAGTAACTAAATTCTTACCAATTATTTTTGACAGAACAGTTGTGAGAAAAATTAATAATGAGCGTTTAGAAAAAATAGTTATTGAAGCAAGTGAACAATCTAATCGACTAAATGTGCCTGAAATTGAGAAAGCTCAAAATTTGAAAAAATTTTTAAAATCAAATTCAATAGACTTAATTTTTACTGATTTAAATTCTAATAATAAAAAAGTTGAAAAAACAAAGTTTTCAAATAAACCAATTTGCATCATTATAGGTCCTGAGGGAGATTTCTCAGAACACGAAAGGCAAGAGATTCTATCTTTTAAAGGAGTACAGGCACTAAAAATTAATGATAATATTTTAAGATCAGAAACCGCGGTGATATCTGCAATTTCGATCATAAATTATGTGATTAATTGATAAATTGTCGCGAAAACTAAAGTGTAATTTTTACAAAAGGGCTTTATATAGCTAGTAAAAATGAAAAAAATTTTATTTATATTTTCAAGTATTTTTATCTCTCAAAATGCTTTTGCAAACCAACCTGTTGATTGGCAATTAGGTTTCCAAAAAGCGGCATCAGAGTCGATGAGAGACATTGTAGCCTTTCACGATAATTTGTTATTACCGATAATAATAGCAATAAGTGTATTTGTTTTATTTTTAATGCTTTATGCGTGTGTAAGATTTAGAGCCTCAGCAAACCCTAATCCCTCAAAGAGAACACACAATGTAACTGTTGAAGTTTTATGGACTTTAATTCCTTGCTTAATTTTAATTGTTATGGCGGTACCATCATTTAAAATTTTATATAAGCAAGATACAATTCCAAAAGCAGATTTAACAATCAAAGCAATAGGCTATCAATGGTATTGGGGTTATGAGTATCCAGACGAAAATTTAGAATTTGACTCATACATGATTGAGGAAAAAGATTTAAAAGCAAATCAACCAAGATTGTTAGCTGTTGATAATGAAGTTGTAGTTCCAGTTGGCAAAGTAGTAAAAGTTTTAATCACAGCAAATGATGTTTTACATGCTTGGGCTTTACCTTCATTTGGAGTAAAAAGGGATGCGGTACCTGGAAGAATTAATGAAACGTGGTTTAAGGCTGAAAAAGTTGGTACTTATTATGGTCAATGTTCAGAACTTTGTGGTATAAAACATGCATTTATGCCTATTGCAGTAAAAGTAGTTAGTGAAGATGAATATCAAGAATGGTTATCTGAGGCGCGTGTGAAATTTGCAAAAGAAGAAATTGAAAATGATAAACTTAAATTAGCGAGTAAATAAATTATGTATACACAAACAGCATCACACGATCATCATACTCCAACTGGTTGGAAACGTTGGGCGTATTCTACTAACCATAAAGATATTGGGACAATGTATTTAATTTTTGCAATTGTTGCAGGAGTTATTGGAACTGCTTTTTCTGTTTTAATGAGAATGGAATTAATGCATCCTGGTGATGGTATTTTAGGTGGTAATTATCATTTATATAATGTGTTGGTTACTGGACATGGTTTAATAATGATTTTTTTCATGGTAATGCCAGCAATGATTGGCGGCTTTGGTAATTGGTTTGTGCCAATTATGATTGGAGCTCCTGATATGGCATTTCCAAGAATGAACAATATTTCTTTTTGGTTACTACCTGTTTCTTTAACTTTATTAATTTTATCAATTTTTGCAGATGGCCCTCCAGGACAAACTGGTGTAGGGGGCGGATGGACTATTTATCCTCCGTTGTCCTCAAAAGCTGGACAACCTGGACCAGCGATGGATTTAGCTATTTTAAGCTTGCACTTAGCGGGTGCCTCATCAATTTTAGGAGCGGTTAATTTTATTACTACTATTCTAAATATGAGAACACCAGGTATGACATTACATAAAATGCCTTTGTTTGCGTGGTCTATATTAGTAACTGCATTTTTATTATTATTATCTTTACCAGTATTAGCTGGAGCAATAACAATGTTATTAACAGATAGAAATTTCGGTACCGCCTTCTTTGAAGCTCAGACAGGGGGTGATCCAGTCTTATTCCAACATTTATTTTGGTTTTTTGGTCATCCAGAAGTATACATTTTAATCCTTCCAGGATTTGGAATGATTAGTCATATTGTTTCTACGTTTTCTAGAAAACCTGTTTTTGGATATTTAGGAATGGCTTATGCTATGGTGGCAATTGGAATAGTCGGATTTGTTGTATGGGCGCACCATATGTATACAGTTGGATTAAGCACAGATACAAAAGCATATTTTTTAGCTGCAACGATGATTATAGCAGTCCCAACTGGAATAAAAATTTTCTCATGGATCGCAACAATGTGGGGTGGTTCAATATCTTTTAAAACACCTATGATGTGGGCATTAGGTTTTATTTTTATGTTCACAGTCGGTGGAGTAACTGGAGTAGTTTTAGCTAACGCAGGTGTCGATACTGCAATGCATGACACTTATTACGTAGTTGCTCATTTTCATTATGTACTTTCTCTAGGAGCTGTTTTTGCAATTTTTGCAGGCTTTTATTATTGGTTCTCAAAAATGAGTGGTTATGAATATTCTGAGTGGATGGGTCAATTACATTTCTGGTTAACATTTATTGGAGTTAACTTGATTTTCTTCCCTCAACACTTTTTAGGATTAGCAGGGATGCCGAGAAGATATGCTGATTATCCTGACGCATTTGCCGGATGGAATTATATATCTTCAATAGGGTCTTACGTGGCTGTAGCTGGGCTAGCTGTATTTTTTATGAATTTGATTTATGCATTTGCAAAAAAGAAAGCAGCTGCACAAAATCCATGGGGTGAGGGAGCAACAACGTTAGAGTGGACTGTGCCATCTCCACCAAATTTCCATACTTTTGAGGAATTGCCAAAATTTGAAGATGGTCAGGGTACACAAAAATCGCACGGCTAATAAAATAAGAGCATTTAGAATCGATGGATAATTCAAGGCTAAAAAAAAGAAGTTTAAGCCAAGAGGATTTATTTAATCTTTCAGAATTATTTAAATTGATGAAGCCAAGAGTTATGTCACTGGTAATTTTTACCTGTGCCGTAGGTTTATTAACAGCACCTACTATTGTTTCAACTAAAGATGCAATTATTGGAATTCTTCTCGTTTCATTAGGTGCTGGGGCAGCTGGTGCTTTAAATATGTGGTATGAGTCTGATCTTGATGCTTTAATGACCAGAACCTGTTTAAGACCAATCCCAACAGGGAAAGTCAATAGAAATCAAGCTTTGATATTTGGTGTTACATTATCAATAGTTTCAGTTGTAGCTTTAGATTATTTTACAAACAGAGTTTCTGCTGCAATATTATTACTAACAATATTGTTTTATGTATTTGTTTATACAATCTGGTTAAAAAGAAGAACTCCACAAAATATAGTTATTGGTGGAGCAGCTGGTGCTTTTCCTCCAGTTATAGGATGGACTATTGCTACAGGCTCTATATCGCTTGAACCATTAACATTTTTTTTAATAATATTTTTTTGGACGCCCTCTCATTTTTGGGCACTCAGTTTATACAAGTCCGATGATTACAAGAAAGCCAAAATACCAATGCTGCCACTAACCAATGGAATAGAAAGTACCAAAATCAATATATTCATTTATTCTTTATTGATGATACCGGTAATTATTTTTCCATATTTAATTAACTTTGTTGGTTTAACATTTTTAATTCCGTCACTGCTATTAACTTTTTATTACAATTTTTTATGTTATGAATTGTTGGATTATAAAAAAAATAGATTTAACTCTAAGAAAGCAAAAGCTATCTTTGGATATTCAATATTGTATTTATTCTTAGTTTTTGTTCTGTTTTTGATTGATAAAATAATATGATTACACCAGACAAAAAAACAAAAAGAAAAAATATTATTACGGCATTGGCTATTATTGCATTTATGATTTTTCTTTTCTTTTTTACTTTATACAACACAGGGGTATTTGATAGGTCGATATGATAGAAAAAAAGAAATTAACACCATTAGTTCTAGCTGGGATTTTTGTTTTGATGTTAGGTTTATCATATGCATCAGTCCCTCTTTATGAAATTTTTTGTAGAGTTACTGGTTTTGGAGGAACTACTCAAGTAGCAGACAAAGCGCCAAAAATTGTTTTAGATAAAGTAGTTAGTGTGAGATTTGATACCAATGTTAATAATTTACCATGGGATTTTAAAGCAAAATCGAATGTGATGGATGTTAAAGTGGGTCAAGTAAACAAAATTGAGTTTGAAGTAACCAATAATAGCAATGAACCAACTGCAGGTGTAGCAAGTTTTAACGTTTCACCCTCAAGCTTTGGAAAATATTATAGTAAACTTGGTTGTTTTTGCTTTGAAAAACAGGAATTAAAAGCTGGTGAAACTGCAACCTACGTGATGACTTTTTATTTAGACCCAGAAATGGTCAACGATGCAACAGTAAAAAATTTACAGGATGTAACTATGTCGTATACTTTTTTCTCGACAGATTACTATAAACAATCATAATCCAAAAAAATGTCAGCTGAAAAAAAACACGATTACCATTTAGTAGACCCAAGTCCTTGGCCTATCTATGTTTCATTCTCATGTTTAATTTTAGCTGTTGGCGCTGTTTACTACATGCATTATGAGGTTTCATGGGGAATGTACCTTGGATTTGCTTTATTAATTTATGGAGCATACATGTGGTTTAGAGATGTAGTTATTGAAGCTGAGCATCAAGGACATCATACACCTGTGGTTCAGATACATCATCGCTACGGAATGACTTTGTTCATTGCCTCTGAGGTAATGTTTTTTGTTGCTTGGTTTTGGGCTTATTTTGATGTGAGTCTTTTTCCAAATGACTTTATTGGAAATGTATGGCCACCAAAAGATATAGAAACTTTTGATCCTTGGGATATACCATTAATTAATACACTGGTTCTTTTGTTGTCTGGAACAACAGTGACTTGGTCTCATCATGCTCTCTTAGAGGATGATAGAAAAGGATTTATTCAAGGATTAGTTTTAACAGTTATATTAGGAGTTTGTTTTACTGCTTTACAAGCTTATGAATATCATCATGCAACATTTGCATTTTCAGATCACATATATGGTTCGGTATTTTACATGGCAACAGGATTCCATGGTTTTCACGTGATCGTGGGCACAATTTTCTTAGCCGTTTGTTTGTGGAGAGGAAAGTTAGGTCATTTTAACAAAGATCATCACTTTGGTTTTGAGGCAGCAGCTTGGTACTGGCACTTTGTTGACGTAGTTTGGCTATTCTTATTTGCTGCGATCTATATTTGGGGAAGCTAATTTTGAACCTTGAGACATAAGTTTTTATTTTCAGTTTTTATCATATTTTTTATATTTGTTTTTGTTGCTTTAGGCACTTGGCAGATAATTCGTTTGAATTGGAAGAACAATCTCATATTAGAAATTGAAAATTCGTTAAAAAATCCACCAGTTCAACTTTCACAATCTAATCAACAAAATTTTCTCAAAATCAAAACGTCGGGTCGCGTTGATTTTGAGAAACAAATTTACTTATATAATTTAAATGACTCTGGAACACCTGGATTTGAAGTTTTAAATCCAATTGTAATAGATGGTGAAAATTATTTACTCAATAGGGGATGGATACCATTTGAAAAAAAAGATACACCAGAGATAAATATATTAGATCAAAATAATATAGAAGGCACTCTTAAAACACAGGGAAGAAAAAATATATTTAAACCAGATAATGACATTAAAGAAAATTACTGGTTTAGTTTGAATAGAGAAGATATCTCAAAATTTACTGGTAAAGAATTTTCTAAGTACATAATATATTTAGATGGAAATTATCAGTTTCCTAGACCAAAAAAAATTACTGCTAATATTTCTAACAATCATAAAAAATATGCAATGACATGGTTTTCATTAGCGATTTCAATTCTTTTGCTATATCTATATTTTAGAAAAAAGAATTATTAAATGAATTATATTAGTACAAGAAATAATCAGAAAAACTTTACTTTTAAAGATGTTTTCCTCAAAGGTTTGGCAGACGATGGGGGGCTATTTGTACCTAAATCAATTAAACCATTTAAAGAAGAGGAATTAGATAATTTAAAAAACCTTAGTTACAATGATTTAGCGGCTGAAATAATTTATCCATTCATAGGAGATTTCATGTCTAAAGATGATCTAATCTCTTTGATTTCAAAATCATATTCAAATTTCAGATCCGACGATGTTGTAAAAATATCAAATCTAGGAGATTTAAAAGTATTAGAATTATTTCATGGACCTACACTTGCATTTAAAGATATCGCAATGCAACTAATAGGTAATTTTTATCAATATCATTTAGGCCGTGATCAAAAAAAAATTAATATAATTGTTGCAACTTCAGGCGATACAGGTGCAGCTGCCATAGACGCTTTAAAGGGAAAGAATAATTTAAATGTTTTTGTCTTACATCCCAATAATAAAATTTCGCCTGTTCAAAGAAGACTAATGACAATACATGAGGAGAGTAATGTATTTAACATTGCGGTGGAGGGTAATTTTGACGATTGCCAAAATTTAGTAAAAGCAATGTTTAATGACGAAAAATTTTCTAAAGCAATTAATATGTCGGGTGTAAATTCAATTAATTGGGCAAGAATAGTTGCTCAATCGGTGTATTATTTTTACGCTTACTTTAAAATTGGAAATGGTCATCCTTTGTCCTTTTCTGTTCCAACAGGAAACTTTGGTGATATTTACGCTGGCTATTTAGCCAAAAAACTAGGTCTTCCTATTGATAAACTAATCGTAGCTACAAATAAAAATGACATACTGCACAGAGCTATATCCGGTGGTGATTATAGTCAAAAGAAAGTTGAGGAAACAAACACACCAAGTATGGATATACAAATAGCAAGTAATTTTGAAAGGCTTTTATACGACGTCAAAGATTGTAACTCAGAAGTTACAAAAGATGTAATGGCTGAAATAAAAAATAATACTTATAAAATTGATAAAAATGACTTGGATAAAATTAAAAAGAATTTTATATCTGAAATGCTTGATGAAAATGAAACTGTTCAAATGATAAAAACTATCAATGATGAACATCAGATGGTAGTGGATCCACACACTGCAGTAGGTATTGGTGCTGTGAGAAAACTAGGATTAGAAAAAAATTGTGTTGTATTATCAACTGCTCACCCATGTAAATTTCCAAAAGCAATAGAAGATGCAATTTCAAAAACTGAAACTTTACCAGAAAGTCTTAAATACGTTAATGACAGAAAAGAAAAATTTGAACTTCTGTCAAATGATATTGAAAAAGTTAAAAAATATGTAATGAATTCGATATGAAACTTAAAATAAAAGATCAACTACCAGACACAGAGATTTTTCAACTTGTTGATGGAGAACCTCAAAAAAGTAAATTAAGAGAAACTATTGGCAATGGTAAAGTCGTTTTGTTTGGTTTACCTGGGGCATTTACATCAACTTGCTCCAAACTTCACTTACCAGGTTTTGTAGCAAACGCAGATAAAATCAAAGCAAAAGGAATAGAAAATATATTTTGTTTATCAGTAAATGATCCTTACGTAATGAATGGCTGGGGTGAGATTAATAATATTGGAGACAAAATTAAAATGTTATCTGACCCATATTTATTATTTACGAAAGCAATTGGAGCAGAAGTTGATCGTAATGCAAAAGGAATGGGAATAAGATCAAATCGTTATTTAATGGTGATTGAAAATTTCACAATTGTTAATATTCATTTTGAAAAAGAAACTAAGGAATGTGGTTTAACTTCAGCAGAGAACTTATTAAATAATCTAATTTAGGTAGGGCAGTTCTGTTGTCCGACTCAAATCAATACATAACATAATATATGACTTTTTTGAAAGGTACATAGTAGGGTACATAGTTAATCTAGGATTTCTTTGTGATGACTTTGTAATTGAGGTTTTTTTCTGATATGTAATTCTCAAGTGAAATTAAATTGGATTATTTTTGTAACTGGATGGATGTCATTCAGAGCAGTTGGGTCAGGTTTGTTTTTGTTTTGGATCTTTACTGAAAATGAGCGTTCGGCACCATCCGAATGGGTAGTTCCTTTTGTGGGCGACTTTTTTATTGGGATAACTGCTTTATTTTTAGTTTACCACATTATAAAAAAACCAAGCACTATACTATGGGGTCTTTTGCTGTCTTGGAATGTGATTGGTTTGTTAGATTTAATCCACGCAATAAATGTAAGTTTTGTCGCTCCTTATGGACCTATACCAGAAATAGGATTTAATGAATTGACAGTAAGATCTATTTTAATTTTAAATACTTTATTACAGATTTCTTGTATTTACCTATTGTTTCAAAAAGACATAAAAGAATATTTTAAAAAAAGTAAATTTTGAGTTTTGAAGGTATGGTACATAGTCATTACATAGTAGGTACATAGTCTTTTTAAAAATAATTATCGTTGATAGAGAAAGATAATAAATTATTTAAGGGGCGTTCTGTTGCCAGGTGCCCCAACTATAAGTTGGCAGCATCTCTAGCAAGTAAATCTACTTCATTATTTAATTCATCAGTTGAATGGGCTTTTACCCAGTTCCAACTTATTTCAAACTCATTATTTAATAGATCTAATTCTGTCCAAAGAGCTTTATTACTCACTTCTTTTTTGTTTGCAGTTTTCCATCCATTTTTTTTCCAATTGTGTATCCATTCTGTTATTCCAGATTTAACATATTTAGAGTCAGTAAAAATTTGAACTTTACTTCCTTTTGGAATTTTTTTAAGAGCTTCTATAGGTGCTAATAATTCCATTTGATTATTTGTAGTATCACTTTTACTTCCTTTGATTTCAGTTTTTTTCCCTTCATTTATTATTATTGCTGCCCAACCACCATTGCCAGGATTACCAAGACATGAACCATCAGTATAAATTTTAATCATTAAACTAAATAATCCCTATAGTTTTTTAAATTATTATGAATTATCAATTTCTGATAATATTCTCTAGGATCTTTAATTTTTATCAATGCAGTTTTTGGAGTATTTGTGTAGTCGTAAAGTCTTGTTAGAAAATATCTTATCGCAGCAGCTCGGCATAAAATATTCAATGATTTTTTCTCAATTCCAGAGATCTTTTTAATACCCTCATATCCTCTGATTAAATTTTTAACCTTTGTTTTATTTAATTTAAATTGCGAATTTTTTTTATCGAAACAAAGAGCATTAATACATATTGCTATTTCATACATAAAATAATCATTTGCGGCAAAATAAAAATCTATAATTCCAGAGATCTTATTTTTTTTAAAAAATATATTATCTATAAAAAGATCGCCATGTATTATTCCATTTGGCAATTTTTTTGGCCATTTATTTTTAATTTCTCTAAAATTACTTTTGAGAAATTTTTCTAAATTAATGAATTTTTTTGACTTAAATTTAATACTTTTTAATAATGGATTTAAATTTTTTATATTCATTGAGTTTTTTCTAAATAATCTTATTTTTTTTGACGAAGAGTGCATTTGAGCAACAGTTTTTCCAATATCATAACAATTCTTCAAATTAAGATTTTTTTTGTCTTTTCCATCAAGAAACGAAACAACACAAGCAACCTTATTCTTGATTTTAAATAGATATTTTCCATCACGATTTTTCAATGGTTTTGGACATCTTATCTTTAGATCATTTAGTTGATCCATTAATTTCATAAAAAAAGGTATTTCTTTTTTTGAACTCTTTTTTCGAATATAGTTAGTATAAATTTATTGTTTTTTGATTTTAATAAATAATTAGTATTTTCAATTCCTTGCTTTATACCTTTAAAACTTAAAAATTTTTGGTTTTCAAATTTTTTATTAATAGACGAAATGTCTTTCTTATTTATCTTTGTGTAAACAGCCATTCAATTTAATTTTTTTGGAACACGAAAAACGACGTTTTCTTTTATAATTTCCACTTCTTCTATAGTGACTGTAAATTTATTTTTCAATTCTTTAATGAAATTTTCGACAAGTATTTCAGGGGCAGACGCACCAGATGAAATTCCGATTATATTTGAATTTTCAATTAAGTTGAATGGAATTTCACTTTGTGAGTGGATCAGTATTGAGTTTTCACACCCAGATTTTTTAGCAACTTCAACAAGTCTTACTGAGTTAGATGAATTTCGACTACCAATAACAAAAAACAGATCACACTTTTTTGCAATGTTTTTAACAGCCATTTGTCTATTAGTCGTCGCATAACAAATATCTTCTTTTGCAGGCTCTCTAATATTTGAAAATTTTTCTTTAAGTATTGATATTATTTCTTTTGTATCATCCACCGATAGAGTTGTTTGAGTAACATAGGCAATCTTTTCAAAATTTTTTGGATCATAATTATTGGCTTCATCCTCATTTTGGATAAGATCGATAGATCCTTCAGGCAGTTGTCCCATTGTTCCAATTACTTCTGGATGATTTTCATGCCCTATTAAGATTAAATGGTATCCAGCCTTATGAAGATTTTCAGCCTCTCTATGAACTTTAGAAACCAAGGGACATGTTGCATCAACATAAGTCATATTATAATTTTTTGCATCTTGTGGAATTTTTTTTGGAACACCATGTGCAGAAAAAATAACTGGTCTTGTTTTGTCTTCAATTTCTTCAAGCTCTTCCACAAATATTGCACCTTTATTTCTTAGGTCATCAACAACAAATTTATTGTGTACTATTTCATGTCTAACGTAAACTGGAGAACCATATTTTTGAATTGATTTTTCAACAATTTCAATTGCTCGTTCAACACCAGCACAAAATCCTCGCGGAGCAGATAACAATATTTTAAGTTCTTTGTTTTTCATTTTTATCTAAAAGATACTCAAGTAATATATGTGGAAATGTTAAAGACGCCAAACCTATAAAAATGACTTTAATAATTGAGTTATCAAAATCATATTTAAAATTGAGCAAATAAATACCAACTAAACAAATAATAGCAGTTAATATCGTAAGTGGCATAGCCTTTTGAGTAAAAATCAATAACCCATTTTTAATATTATTGTTATCTAATTCATAAATTAATGTGATGCTATGTCTTACAGAATGTAAAAAGCAAAAATAAGCAGTAAATGCTATTAAAGGGGAGAGATAGTAATTTAAAATCAATATAGAAAAATAATCAAAAAAAATAGAAAAATTTCTTAAAGTAAATTTTTTAATAAACAAAATAATACTCGAAATTGAACTTAAGATTATCCCTAAATCTATTAATCTATTATTCTCAATAAAACTTAAACTTGAGTAAAAATTTTCATTATCAATTAATAATAATTTAAATATTGCGATAGTTTCATCAAAATGAAAATATAATGGTGCCAAAATAACGAGAGATCCCTTTAGGAAATACAGTATCCCTATAAAATGTGAATTATAGTCATGTAAAAATTGTGTATCCTCTTTACCAAAATGATATGAGGCAACTAGTAGAAATATTATTAACAAGATAGATGGTATAAAAATCCAAAGTGTTACAACCATTACAGCTAATAAGATATATGAAATATAAAATAGAGATATATTTTGAATTTTAAAAATCTTTAGAAGCTTACCACCTTTGACATGATCTAAAGACCCATGAGATACACCAATAATTAAAATTAAAAATAAGCAAAATAATGGTGACAATATAAAGTTACTAAATTTAAATAGTATTAAAGAAAAAATATTACAGAATAAAAAAAAAATAAAAGAATGATTAAGATTTATTTTTTTTATATTCATATTCATTTAGGTTTAATCAAATAAAGCTTTGATAAAAATCCATTTTGGCATTTTTAAAATTATAGTCAAATCCTCAAGAAAATTACTCTTATTGGAAAGAAATTTGATAATTGTTTTGGGTGAACTTTGAAACATTTTAAAAAAAATTTCCGACATTTTTTTTGGATGTTTTTCAAGAACACGTAAAAATATTTCATCCAAAAATTGATACTTTTTACCGATTTCAAATTTTTTAGTACTATGAATATTTTCAATATTTTTTCTTATAAATTTACTATGTTCTTGTATATTCAAAAAGGTATATCCTGTGCTTAATCTTGTCATACCACCAGCAGTTCCAATATTAATTTTATTTTTTTCACTTTTAAATGATGGGTAAAAAAGTGGAATTGCGCCTATCTCTTTATAAGTAATTTTATAATTTTTTAAATTCAATTTCTTTTCGATATATTCTTTAATTTGTTGATCATAATCTTTTTGAGAGTCATCGTTCATTTTTGAAAGCCAAGTACTCTCAATTAATGCCTTTTTTTTTGAGAAGGGAAGTGTATAAAAAAAATGGACACTTTCCCTTTGATCACAATCAAAATCCATTAGATTAAAAATATTTTCATCGAAATAATTATTTTCTGTCTCTATTTCAACCCCACAAAAGTGTTGCCATAAATTTCTAAAATCTTTTTTGATAGAAGGAACGCTATTGAATATAAATGAATTTTTGGTGTTGATGTCTTTCAGTTCTTTTAAAAAAAAGATATTTTTATTTTTCTTTAATGAATTATTTATTTTCTCATAAAACAAACCACTATCGATGCTTTGATATGGATAATTTTCACATTCAAGAAAATTAGTTTTATTAGGTGCATTAACTGAAAAATTTTTCCAATTTTTTATAACACAATCATCAAAATTATGCTCAGATACTTTCCAAAAAGACCAGGTCTTATCTCTTTTGTACTCATCTCGAGGCTCGATTATTACTAAGGTTTTATTTTCTAATTTATTATGGATCTCTAATTCATAGGCTAGAGATAAACCAGCACAACCACCCCCGATAATTATGTAATCAAATTCTTTCATCAAGATTAATTTCTTTATTAATCAATAAATGATCGTGTTCAATTTGATCATCATTTTTATTTAATAAAGAAAGTATAATTAGATCATAAATTGATAAAATCGTCTCCAAAACTTTTTCAAAGTTTGAAACGTAAATTTTTCCAGATTTACTATAATTTTCAAAGGTTTTCTTTTTCAAAATTTTATATCCAATTTTTCTGTATATTCGTCTAGCAACTAAGATACTAAATCTAAAGCTTAGTGGAATTTCTCTTATTGAATAAAATGAATTTTTATAAAATGTATCTGCAAGTTTAATAGTTGAGTTAATTTCCCCAAAACTTCCATTTATATAAGATCTATTTTTTTTTGAGTCCTCAATCACATCTCTTGATATATTAGTGAGTTGCATTGCTATACCAAGATCGATTGCAGATTTAAGGGATTGTTTTTTACTCACTTTTAAAATTTTTGCCATCATCAGTCCGACTGTTCCAGCTACTCTATAACAATAGATCAAAAGATCTTTTCGAGTATCTATTTTTACATTTTGTTTTATGTCTGACTCTATCCCATCAAATAAATCATAAATTATTTCGAGAGAAATATTGAATTCATGAATAATATTCCACATATTTTGAATAACAGGATCTTCAAAATTTTTTTGTTTAAAATCACTTACAAATTTTTGGAATTTTATTTTTTTTATTTCTATTTCGCCTTCGTCATCTGCAATATTATCTACAGCTCTACAAAAATCGTATAAATAAGAACAATTTTTATAGGTTTTTTTTGGTAAAAAAAAACCAGCCCAATTAAACGATTTTGCGTAAATAGATAAATAATTTTTAGACGACATTATAAAATTTTATCTAAAACCTTTGCTGAGGAAAGTACTCCAGGTACACCTGCCCCAGGATGAGTTCCCGCACCAACAAAATATAAATTGTTATAAATTTCAGATTTGTTATGAAATCTAAAGTAAGCAGATTGTGAGAATTTTGGTTGTATAGAAAAACCAGAACCATATTTTGTATTGAGATCTTTTTCAAAATAGTCAGGTGTCAAATAAAAATCTTCAATAATATTTTCTTTTAAGTTTGGCATTAAGTCTTTTTCCATTTTCTTTATTACTAAATTTTTCATTTTTTCACCCTCTAACGACCAATCAATTTTTGATTGGTTATTGGGAACAGGAACTAGAACATAGAAACAATCATGTCCATCTGGTGCCATGGATTTATCAGTGGCAGTGGGTCTATGTAGATAATAACTAATATCGTTATTTAATTTTTTATTATTAAAGATGTCATCAAGGTGCTCTTTATATTTATTGCCAAATTTAATGGTGTGATGTTCAACATTATCGTAGATTTTTTTGGTTCCGAAATAATAAACAAATAAACCCATTGAATATTCCATTCTATTTTTTTTCCACTTAAACATAAAAGAATTTTTACTCTGGCCATTTAACATTTTCTCATAAACACCTGGTGGATCTGCGTTACAAACAACTTTGTTAGCGCTTATTTTTTTTGAATTGTCTAATTCAACACCTGTAATCTCATTTTGGTTTGAAATTATTTGAGTCACCTCAGAACCTTTTATTAACTCGATACCTTCTTCATTCATTAATTTTTCAAAACCATTTATAATATTTCCTGTTCCACCCATAGAATAGTGAATGCCCCATTTTTTTTCTAAGTATAAAATCAATCCATATATTGAAGTTGTGGTAAATGGATTTCCACCAACTAAAAGAGGATGCATGCTCAACATTCTTCTTAATTTTTCATTTTTAATATAAGATGATACTAGTGAATATACTGACTTATAGCTTTTGAGTTTGAGTAATGCGGGTAATTGTTTCATCATCACAGAGGGCTTGTCAAAGGGTACATCAGCTAGTTCTGTAAAACCTTTATCAAAAATTTTTTTGGTGAAATTAACAAGTTTTTCATATCCTTGAGCATCCTCTTTATTTATAAGCTCAATCTGTCTTTTCATTTCATTTTCGTCACCAGAGTAATTGAACTTTGATTTATCCTCAAAAATAAATTGGTACCAAACTTTAAGAGGTGTTAATTTAATATAATCATTTGGATTTTTTTGAAATAATTCAAATAATTCATTTATTAAGTATGGAGCTGTAATTACTGTTGGACCACCATCATAAATGAACCCATTCTTTTTAAAAACTCTTGCTCTACCACCTAGGTCTTTGTGTTTTTCAATTAATGTAACATTGTGACCCTTAGCTTTAAGGCGAAGAGCGGCTGCTATACCACCAAAACCAGAACCTATAACTACAGAATTCATCATAATAACTTATATTTTTTTAGATAAATTGTAAAAAGTATTATGAGTTAATTTTTTTTAACTCTTCTTTAGTTTCTTCTAAATTTTTCTGAAACAGTGTATCAAGTTTAGATTTATCAACTGAGGTTGTTATTATTTTTTTTACAGAGTCTAT
>CACGNF010000006.1 GCA_902574345.1 uncultured Pelagibacteraceae bacterium | reverse complement strand
CTGGCTGAGGAAAAGTTTGGTTCTATCGCTCTTTGGATTAGCAAAAAATTCTTTGGTATCAGCTTTTTCTACTATCATTCCTTCATCCATAAATATCATTTGATCTGCAACTTCTTTTGCAAAACCCATTTCATGTGTAACTACGATCATAGTCATTCCTTGTTTTGCCAAATTAACCATAACATCTAACACTTCTTTAATCATTTCAGGGTCTAAAGCTGAAGTGGGTTCATCAAAAAGCATAATTTTTGGCTCCATACATAAAGCTCTTGCAATTGCAGCTCTTTGTTGTTGTCCTCCAGATAATTGACCTGGATATTTTTGTGCTTGATCAAGAATTTGCACCCTTTCTAGATGTTTTAATGCTAATTCTTCCGCCTCTTTTTTAGGCATTTTTTTAACCCAAATAGGAGCTAATGTGCAGTTATCCAAAATAGATAAGTGAGGAAATAAATTAAATTGTTGAAATACCATTCCAACTTCAGCTCTTATTTGTTCAATATTTTTTGTATCCTCTGTTAATTCAGTTCCATCCACGACAATATTACCTTCTTGATGCTCTTCTAATCTATTAATACATCTAATTAATGTAGACTTTCCTGATCCAGATGGACCACAAACAACAATTTTTTCTTTTGGTTTAACTTCTAAATTTATCCCTTTTAAAACTTGGAAATCACCAAACCACTTATTCATATTACTTATTTGGATAATACTATCTGACATAAATTTTTATCTATCGGTTTTATATTTTTGTTCTAGATTATAACTATATTTACTCATTGCATAACAAATAATCCAGAAAATTATAGCAGCAAATACATACCCTTCCATTGCAAATCCTAACCATTTCGGATTTGTTTTAGCTAAATTTAACATTCCAACTATTTCTAATAATCCAACAACAAATATTAATGGAGTATCTTTTACTAGTGCCAAGAAAGTATTTGCTATCCCTGGTATTACTAATTTAAGAGCTTGTGGTAAAATTACAAAAATATGCATTTTCCAATAACCCATCCCTAGTGATTTTGCAGCTTCGTATTGGCCTCTTGGTAAAGCTTGTAAGCCACCTCTGATAACTTCCGCAACATACGCAGCCTCAAATAAAGAAATTGCAATTATGGCTCTGACTAATTTATCAATGAAAAAGTCCTCTGGTAAAAACATCGGAAACATTACGGCAGACATAAATAAAACTGTAATTAGTGGAACGCCTCTCCAGAACTCAATAAAGCCAACTGATATATATCTAATTAATGGAAATTCTGATCTTCTGCCAAGAGCAAAAGCCATTCCTATTGGAAAACAGAAAATAAGACAGAAAAAAGAAATAATAAATGTTAGCGACAGACCTCCCCAAGCACCCGTTTCAACCCAATTTAAACCATCTAATTTTCCAAGCTCAATGTATTCCTCAAAAAAAAGAAAATATTTCAAAATTACATAAAGCGCTAAAGGAACTATTAAAAAGTAATAAAACTTAAATTTACTTGGAATAAAAAAACCAATAATGATAGATAAAATTGCAGCAATAATTCCATAAGAAAAGTCAAAAAATACAGGGCCACCAGAAATAAAAAAGAAGATAAACAAAAAAGCTATTAAAGGATAAATAACTACATAATAAAGTGTTAAATATTTCTTAAATTTATCAGTCGCAAAGTATCCAACAGATCCGAGTAATACTAAAGCTACAAATGATAAATTAATTCTCCATTGTTCTGCATTTGGATACATTCCATACATAAATCTTCTCATCCAAACTTTAATATACGTCCAGCATGCGCCAGAACCCGTACAAACATCTTTTGTATCTCCTGCAAAACTGGCATCAATAACAAACCAGCTTAATATAGGTGGTAGAGATTTGATGATTATGAATATTATCAATAATGATAAAACAGCGTTAAAATTATTTGTATTAATATGTTTGTTTAAAAGATCTAAATTTTTTATTCCGCTGTACTCTATTCGAATGAAATAAAGACCAACAAAACCAAGTATTAGAGGTAATAAGAAACTTAAAAAATTAGGTAAAAAACCAGTTAAATTTAATCTAAAAAAAGAATTTAGAAAAACATCTAAAATACTAATAAAAAATAAGAAAGAACCAAGATACAAAAAGGTATTAAGGTTAGTTCTATCAGGTTTTAAAAAATTAATATTAGACATTATTTCTCCTGAATAGCTATTTTCTTATTATACCAGTTCATTAAAATTGAGATTGAAATACTCAAAGTTAGATAAGTAAACATGGTGATTGATACTATTTCAATTGCCTTACCTGTTTGCATTAATGCTGTTCCGGCGAAAACTAATACTAAATCTGGATAAGCTATTGCTGCTGCTAAAGATGAATTTTTAGTTAAATTTAAGTATTGGTTTGTTGTTGGCGGAATTATTATTCTCAAAGCTTGAGGCATAATTACTAATTTAAGTACTTGATTAGGGGTAAGTCCAATTGATGCTGCTGCCTCTTTTTGACCTTTACCAACACCTTGAATTCCAGCTCTGACACATTCTGCGATAAATGTTGCTGTATATAAAGATAAAGATAATGTTAATGCTATCAATTCTGGGGGTAAGCTAACTCCACCCTCATAAATAAATGATGTTGTTGCCAATTGTTTTAAAACAGGAACTTCAAAAGAAAGTCTTACGCCTCCAATTAAAAAACTTAATAGTGGAAGAATAAATATCAGTCCTATAGAAATTAAAAAAACTGGAATTTGTTTGCCTTGATTTTCCTGAACCTTTTTGGCATGCGCTCGTATAACAATGATTGCTATAACTGCAGCTATAATTGAATAAAAGAAAATATTAAAATTTTGCCAAATAAATGCTGGGACGTATAACCCTTTTATAGTTAGAAAAAAAACTCCAAACATTGCTTCAGCATCTTGTGGAAGTGGTAAAGCACGTAATGCAGCAAAATACCAAAAGAAAATTTGAAGTAGTAATGGAATATTTCGAAAAAACTCAACATAGAAAGCAGCAAATTTATTAATTAGATAATTAGGTGATAATCTTGCTATACCAACAATTACTCCAAGAATTGTTGCAATAATTATCCCAATGACTGAAACAAGAATTGTATTTAAAAGACCAACTAAATAAGCTCTAAAATATGAGTGTGATCCATCATATTCAATTAGTGAAAACTGAACATCAAAAGATGATTCTTGAGATAGAAAACCATAACCAAAATCAATACCTCTATTTTCCATATTGATTTGGGCGTTATAAGTAAAAAAACCAAAAACTAAGACTACAGCTAAAACTGTAATTAATTGTGGGACTATATCTTTAAGTTTAAAATTCACTTTGCCGATAATATATGAGTTTATAAAAAAAGGGCTAGAAAAATCTAGCCCTTTTTAATTTATTTAAACTACAATTATCTTGCAGGTGGAACGTAAAGTATTCCGCCTTTTGTCCATAATTGGTTTGGACCTCTGTCTGGTAAAATTCCAGTGTCAGCTATATTTCTCTTATAACTTTCACCATAATTACCAACTTGCTTGATAATTCTTAAGCTCCAGTCGTTGTCTAGACCAAAAGCAGCACCTAATTCACCTTCAGCTCCAACTAATCTTTTGATTGCTGGGTTGTCTGAAGTTTTCATCATGTCTGCATTTGCTGAAGTAATACCATATTCTTCAGCTTCGATCATAGTGTTCAAAGACCATCTAACGATATCTTCCCAAACTGCATCACCTTGTCTAACAACTGGTCCTAAAGGTTCTTTAGAAATAGTTTCTGGTAGAACAATGTGTTCATCAGGGTTTTTCATTTTTGTTCTTTGAGCAGCTAAACCAGATTTATCAGTAGTGTATGTATCACATCTACCCGCATCGTAAGCAGCAACAACTTCGTCAGCTTTTTCAAATGCAACTGGCTCATAAGAAATTCCTTTTGAATTAAAGAAGTCTCTCATGTTTAACTCAGTTGTTGTACCAATATTTGTACAAGCTGAGATACCATCTTTGAATTGGCTAGTTGAAGTGATACCTGAGCTTTTTCTTACCATGAAGCCTTGACCATCGTAGAAGTTTACTCCAACGAAAGTAAGTCCGATATCAGCATCTCTAGAAAGAGTCCAAGTTGTGTTTCTTGATAAGATATCAATCTCTCCAGAAGTTAAAGCAGTAAATCTTTCTTTAGCACTTAGTGGTGTAAACTTAACTTTGTTTGCATCACCTAATACTGCAGCAGCTACAGCTCTACATACGTCAACGTCAACACCAGTCCAATTTCCTGCAGCATCAGCATTAGAAAATCCTGGAAGACCTTGAGATACTCCACATCTTACAAACCCTTTTTTCTGAGTGTTTTTAAGTGTTTTAGATTTTTTAGCAGCCATAGACTCTGTTGTAAAAGTGAACAACACAGCAACCATAGCAACTAAAGAAGTTAATTGTTTTAAGTATTTAAACATATTTCTTCCTATTGTTTATTTATTTGTTAACAAATAATCCAAAATTACTTTTGAATATTCTTAATTTAAGCATGATAGAAATAGGTGTTCAAGGGAAATTTAATCTCATTTCAAATTAATTGAAAATCTAGTCAAGATAAATTTTAACCAAAAATGTGCTAGTAATGGCGCGCCCTGAAGGATTCGAACCTACGACCCTCGGTTTAGAAAACCGATGCTCTATCCAGCTGAGCTAAGGGCGCAAAAACATACTACATATACAATAATTAATTAATTTTTAAAAAGAAATTTTTTCACAAGAAGCAAAATTGTTAATAACTCAATTCGTCCAACAATCATGAAAAAAATAAGACAATATTTGGTAAAATATGAAAGGTTATAAAAAGTTAGATCACTTAAACCATATGAACTTGAATTGACAGTATTCATTAATGTTAAAATAGATAACTTGAATGAATTTTCAAAGCTAAATTCACTTATAGTCAATAATGTTGTTAAAATAAAAAGTGATAAAATAAATATGAGAACTGATAAAAAATATTTACTTATCTCATTAAAGTCAAAATTAACTTCAGAGAAAAATAACTTATTCTTATATATATTTTTTGGTCTACTGAATGATAAAATTTGATTAACTGAATATATAAATAAAGAATAAATCTTCATAAATCTCAATCCTGAACTTGTGGAAAAAAAAGATCCTCCAATAATTACCAAAATCAAATAAATGAAAGTCAAATTTATATTTGAATTATCTAGTGTAAAACCAATATTCGACATACTACTTGATATTGACAAAAAATAATTCAAAAAGTTTTGATTAAAACTAAAAAATAAAAAAAAGATAATTAAGACTATAACGAAGTATATTATTAAATTGAGATCTTCATATAGAAAATTAATATTTTTTCTCTTGAAGAAAAATAAGTTGTAACTAAAAAAAATACTAAAAAAAGAAGTTAACATCAAAAATGACAAAATAATAGTTTGAGTGTCATCTCTGATTATACTTGATAAATCATTTGTAGGTAAAAAACCGCCTGAAGAAATTAATGAAAATGCTAAGTTTAAAGAATCAAAAATTCTTATAGAAAATAAATTTAGTATTACAAAAATTACTAAAGTTATACCAGAATAAATAAAAAAAACTTTTATAGCTTGTTTAAATACTTCTGAAGTATTAAATGAAAAAAAATTTGTTAAAGTTTTTTTAAAATTTTCATCATAAATATCTATTAAATAAATTATAGAAAATAAGAAATACAATCCACCAATCCATTGGGTAGTTGACCTCCATAAAATCAAACTCTGATCTATATTTTTAATATTTTCAAAGATTGTAAAACCAGTAGATGTAAAACCTGAAACTGCTTCAAAAAAAGAATTTATAAAAGTTAAGTTATAAATACTTAGGTAAAAAGGAATAGATAAAATTAAAGGTAGTAAAATATATCCCAAAAAAACAGTTAAAATTTTTTGAAAAATTGATGTTTTTTTAGGCGATATTTTTAAACTATAGAAAAGAATTGCTAATATCGAAGATAAAAATAAACTTAAATAATAAGTATCTAAGTTTAGGTAAAGATTGAAATAGTAAGAATAAATTATATTAAAAAAAGATAAAATTGAAATTAATCCGAAAAAGAAACTTAGATATTTAATTTGCAATCCAAACATCTAATTATACTGAACTTAATCTAAAGATATTTTCAACAAAAGATATAGAGTCTTTTTTTACAATAAATACAACTCTATCATCTTTTTTGAAAACAAAATTGGATCTAGGTATAATTATTTTTTTATCTCTTAATACAGCGCCAATTCTTAATTCATCTGGTAAATTAGAATTTTTAATTTCTTTGTTAATTAGTTCAGAAGTCTCAATTATTTCAGCTTCAATTACCTCGTATTCACCATCTGATAAAGTATAAGCATTTTCAATTGTTCCTTTGTGTATATGCTTTAAAATACTTGAAACAGTAGTCATTCTTGGATCGATTAAATCATCAATTTTTAATGACGATTGGAGAAGTGAATAATTTGGTTTGTTAATCAATGCCATTGTTCTTTTATCATCTATATCTTTTTGGTCTTTAGCAAATTTTTCAACTAAGACACTTACCATTAAGTTATCTTCATCATCATTTGTAAGAGCTAATACAGTTTCGGCTTCCCCTAAATTTGCTTCAGTTAAAACTTCTTCATCTAATCCATCACCATTAATAACAATAGCATCATTTAATTGATTTGCTAAAAACTCTGCTCGCTCTTTATTCTTCTCAACGATTTTAACTCGCACTGTTTCCAAGGTCTCTTCAATGTTCTTAGCTAAATTAAAACCAATATTTCCTCCACCAATGATTAAAATCTTTTTTGAAATTTTTTCTTCATGACCAAAAGCTTCGAGAGTTTCTGACATTTGTGATGAATTAATAATTACATAAATTTTGTCATCTTTTTTTACTGAGTCTGTTTTTTTTGGAATAAAAAATTTATTATCTCGATTAATTCCAATAATATTTGCCTCTAATTTTGGGTATTTATTTGTGAGTTCATTAAACTTAATACCTATAGATTTACAATCTTCTTTAATAAATATTTCCAATAATCTTATTTTATTATCAGCAAATGGCACGCTATCTAATGCACCCGGAGCCTCTAATTTTCTTTGTATTGATCTAGAAATTTCAATTTCAGGAGAAATGATTACATCAATTGGTAAATTTTCTTTATTATAAACTCTTGTGAATCTTGGGTTAAGATAGTCTTGAGACCTAATTCTTGCTATTTTTTTTTGAATATTGAATATAGAAAATGCTATTTGGCAAATAAGCATATTAATTTCGTCATTTCTTGTAACTGCTATAATCATGTCTGTTTCAGCAGCATTGGCCTTCTCAAGAATTGATGGATATGTAGCTTTTCCAACGATGGCCTTAACATCCAAACTGTCATTAATTTTTTGGATATCCTCACTTGATTGATCAATAACTGTTATCGAATGACCTTGTTCACTTAATAACTTTGCAATAGTAAAACCTACTCTACCAGCACCACAGATGATTATATTCATTTCAGTTAAATTCTTTTATTCCTAGGCCTTTAAGCTTTCTATGAAGAGCGCTTCTTTCCATACCAACAAAGTTAGCTGTTTTAGATATATTTCCATTAAATTTTTTTAGCTGAATAGTTAAATACTCTTTTTCAAAGTTTTCTCTAGCCTCTTTTAAAGGTACAGATAGGCTATTTTCACCAATTTTATCATCATAATTGTCGCTTTTTAACGACTCTTTTACAATGTTGGAAATTTTGTCTTTTGTATCAGGTTGTAAAATTGCAATTCTTTCAATTAAATTTCTTAGTTCTCTTACATTGCCTTTCCAATCATGATTCAAAATATATGAATCATTTTCATCAATATCCAATTCTTTAATATTATAATTTGTAGAAATCATCTTTGAAAAATATCTTATTAGCAAAGGTATATCTGAGATTCTTTCATTTAAAGATTTGATGTTTATTTCAAAAACGTTTAGTCTATGATAAAGATCCTCCCTAAAATTACCTATTTTTATTTCATCTTTTAAATCCTTACTTGATGAACAAATTAACCTAACGTCAACATTGATATCATTATTCCCATTTAATCTTTTAAATTTTTGATCAATAAGAACTCTTAATATTTTTGACTGAATAACTAGGGGAATTTCAGAAACTTGATCAATTAATAAAGTACCTTTATTAGCTTTCTCTAAAGCACCATATGAAATAGAACCATCACTCTTTTCCTCGCCAAATAACTCTTGTTCGTATTTTTCTGAATCAAGAAGTGCTCCATTTAGAATTATAAATGGATTTTTCTCTCTTTTTGAATTTTTATGAATTTTTCTTGCGATTAATTCTTTCCCCGACCCTGATGGTCCGTTTATAAGAATCCTACTTTCAGTTAAAGATATTTTTTTTATTTGTTCTCGTATTGTAGATATATTTTTACTATCACCTATTAAATCATATGAAGAAAATAACTTATTTTCATAATCTTTATTTTGTTTTTTTAATTGAAGATTTTCAACTGCTCTGCTGACAAAATTTAATAATCTTGTTTGATCAAAAGGTTTTTCCACAAACTCAAATGCACCATGTTTCAATGAGTTTACTGCCATCTCAATATTTGCATGACCTGTAATAATAATTACTGGTACATCTTTATTTTTAGATTTAATATGTGATAGTAGCTCTATCCCGTCGTTATCACCTTTATCTAGTTTAACATCTAGAATAGCTACATCTGGCATTTTTTTATCAATTTCTTTTAATGCTTGATTGTAATTAGCTGCTACTCTAGTTTTGTAACCAGCATCAACAATTAATTCATTTAGGATATTTCTTATATCCGCATTATCATCAACTATTAATATTTCTGTTGTCATTTAAGTAAAATCTTATCTGTATTTTTGCACCATTACTAATTGGAATAAATTCGAGTTCACCTTTGTGATCATTTATAATTTTATTTACTATAGATAGACCTAGTCCAGTTCCATTTTTTTTTGTTGTGTAATATGGATTTAAAATTTCCTCTATATTATTTTTATCAAAACCAACACCATTATCCTCTATTGATATTAAAATATGGTCATTATTTGATGAAATATCAATTGAAATTTTCTTTTTAAAATCAACGTTTTTTTCAACTTTTTGTTCTATGCTCTCAATAGAGTTCTTAATTAGATTAATAAAAACTCTTGAAATTTGTTCTTTGTCACATTCAAGTAAAATCTCCTCATCTCTTTTAGTTAAATCTATTTCAATAGATTTATTAATTGCTGATAGTAACTTAATATTTTCATTTAATAACTTTACTAAATTATTTCTCTTTAAAATTGGTTTTGGCATTCTTGCAAAATCTGAAAATTCGTTCACTAAATTTTCTATTTGTTTTATTTGAGAATTTATAATTTTCAAATTTTCTCTAAATGAATCTTGATCTTCATTAGTTATTTGTTTTGAATATTTACTTTTAATTCGATCTATTGTTAATTGTATAGGTGTAAGAGGATTTTTAATTTCATGGGCTAGTTTTCTTGATAAATTTCCCCATGCTTTATATCTCTCATTTATGATTAATTTTTCTTGCTGATTTTTTAGTCTACTAATCATAGAATTAAAATTTTTATTTAAGACCTCCATATCTTTATCAGTTTTAATTTCTGGTACTTTTGTATTAAGATTTCCCTGGCCTATTTCTGTTGATGCAAAAATAAGATTATTAATAGATCTAAAAAATCTTGACGAGAATCTAATCGCAATTGTAATAGAGATAAATAACAACAATGAAACAATAATTATATAAATAATAAAAAAGGAAATTTTAATACCTGTACTTCTTTCTTCAACAGTATAGTAGAAATTTATTGCCTCTTGAGACTCAGTTAAATAGTTTGATATATTTTTGTCTAAAAATTTTACAACATACAAAAAACGATCTTCAGATGATTGCAGTCGCATTATAGCAGCAGATATATTTGCTTTTGTGTTAATTATCTTTAATGGTCTATCATCCTCAAGAACTAAATTTAAAGCTTTATCAACAGGCGGAATATAACTATCTTGATTTTCAGTTGAGTATAATAGTTTTTTATTTTTATCTATAATATGAATTTCATCGACATTTCTTATTAATTTTTGTGTCCTTAAAAACCTTAAATACTCATTGGCATTTTCATTCAAAAAATTAGCACTTTTATTTGTATCAAAGGCAATCAAAATAATATCTGATTGAATTTTATTTCTTACTTCTTCAACATAATTTTTTGCAAGTTCATAAGAATTATTTACAACAGTTGTAACTTTTTTATCAAAATACTTTTCTAAAGCGAAAGAAAAAAGAAACAAAGAGAAGATTGAAATTAAGATTGATGGAATAAGAGTAAATAGAGAGAAATAAGTTATATATTTTTTATTAGAGGTTAAACCATCTTTATCAATATCGCTCTTTATAGAATTTTTAATTTCAACAAAAATAAATATAAATAATAAAACGAGTAAAAAAATATTTAAAATTAATAAATATTGTAAATTTTTCTGATTTAATTCAACAAAACTTCTATCAATGAATGTTAAAAAAGTTAAAAAACCTATAAATAGTGTGATACTAGATAGAACAATAATGAATATATTTTTTTTCAAAAATTCTAACATAATTTAGAATTATAACATTAAAACAAATGAACAACTATTTTGTAATATTAGCAGCTGGAAAAAGTAAGAGATTTAGCAAAAAAATACCAAAACAGTTTTTTGAGTACAAAAATAAAGAAATAATTGATCATTCAATAGAAAAATCTCTCACTTCAAAGTTATTTAAAAAAATTTTAATTGTTACAAATAATCTTAAACATTTAAAAAAAAAGAAATATCCAAAATCAATAAGCGTAATCAAAGGTGGAAAAGAAAGATCAGACTCTTCTTTAAAAGCTTTGAAATATCTTAAAAGATATAAGCCAAAAAATGTATTTATACATGATGCTGCCAGACCTAATTTCTCAATTAGATTACTTAAAAATATTGCTAAAAATTTGAAAAATAATAAAGCCGTCGTTCCAATTATCAATTCAAAAGATACAACAAAATATAAAACTCGAAATCAAATATTTAATCTTAATAGGAATAATTTGTTATTAACACAAACGCCTCAAGCATTTAGATTTAAAGAACTATATGAAATTGCAAAAGATCAAAAAAGTAAAGTCACTGATGAAGCAACATTATTTATTAATAAAGATTTCAAAATCAAATTTATACCAGGTGAAAAAACAAATAATAAAATTACATATATTGATGATATAAAGACTCCCAAAACTTTTTATGGTATAGGTTTCGATATCCATAAGTTAGTAAAAAATAAGAAACTTTATCTTGGAGGTGTAAAGATTCCTTTTCATTCAGGTCTTGAGGGTCATTCAGATGGAGATGTAATTCTACATGCAATTATAGACTCTATTTTAGGAGCTCTTAGAAAAAAAGATATTGGAACATATTTTCCTAATACAAAAAAATTTAAAAATATTAGATCTCCAAAAATGCTAAAACCAATCATATTTGATCTTAATAAATCTAATTTATTTATAAATAATTTAGATATAAACTTAATTTGCCAGAAACCTAGAGTTTCAAAACATAGAGACAAAATAATTAAATCAGTTTCAAAACTAACAAGCCTTAATGAAAATAAAATTAATTTAAAAGGTAAAACAGTTGAAAAATTAGGTTTAATAGGAAAAGAAAAGGCTATCGCTTGTGAAACCATAATTTCAATTACAAAATATGATTAAAACTTTTGACTCATTATTAGTAACAATGTTTGGGCTAGGAAAAATTAAGATTATTCCTGGAACTTTTGGATCCTTAGTTACAGCTATTTTTCTTTATTTTGTTTTTCACATACTAAAATTATCACCAAATATAGTTTTAATAAGTTTATTTATTATTTTTATTTATTCATTCATAGCAGTTGCATCACACATCAAAGAGAAAGAAAATAAAGATCCAAAAGAAGTTATTATTGATGAATTTATTGGTCAATCTATACCAATTTATCTCTATGAAATATCTCACGGAACACAAAAAACATCTGATGAAGCCATAATTTTTTATGGAATTTGCTTTGTGCTTTTTAGATTTTTTGACATTCTAAAACCATTTCCAGTAAATTATTTTGACAAAAATTATAAAAATAGTTTCGGTGTAATAATGGACGATGTTTGTGCAGGATTATATGTTGTTCTATCATTAATTTGTTTTATGTTGTTAAGTAGTTATTTAATTTAATGAAATCTTTAGTCAAACTTTTAACCAAAAAAAAGTTGAAACTTTCTTTTGCTGAGTCTTGTACTGGAGGGCTATTAGCTAGTTCAATTACCTCAATAAGTGGTGCTTCAAAAATATTTAATTTAGGACTAATCACCTATTCTAACCAAGCTAAAATTAGAATTCTTAAAGTTAATAAAAATATTATTAGAAATTACGGCGCAGTTAGTCACCAATGTTGTTTGGCAATGGTAAATAACTTATCTAAAATGTCAAAAGCTCACATAAACGTCTCTATAACTGGAATCGCTGGCCCCAAAGGTGGCTCCAAACAAAAGCCTGTGGGTCTAGTTTATATTGGTATTAAAAAAGGTAAAAAAGTAATGATTAATAGGTATTTATTTAAAAGTAAAAAAAGATCTTCAATTCAAAAGGCGACTGTTAAAAAAACTTTAGATTTAATTCTTAGAATTTCTAAATAATTCTTCAGCTCTTTTTTGAAATGCATCAGCTATTTTTTCTAAGCCAAATTGAAAAGAGACCACCATTAAAGAATTTAAAAATTTATTCTTTATTTCAAAATCAATATCAAAGGTAACTTCAGTAATACCATTATTTTTATCACTAAACGTCCAATTATTTGTTAAATGATTTAAGGGTCCTTCTATGTTTTTAACATAGATTGAGTCAGTTTTTTTATTAAAGGAAACATCACTTTTGTATGTATCTTTAAATGGTCCTTTACCGATGGTTAAATCAGCAATAATTTTTTGTAAATCACCATCTTGTTTGTTTTCATATATTTTAGCATCGAAACAAAATGGAACAAATTCAGGGTATTTTTCTATATCTAAAACAAGTTCAATTAAGTCTTTTTTTTCACATTCAATTAATCGCTTAACTGAAGCTTTTGGCATTAATGATTGTTAATTCGATTTTGTTGTAGCTTAGCAAAATCTTCATCTGCATGATAAGAAGATCTTGTTAGTGGTGATGATGAAACTAATAAAAAACCTTTTGCTTTCGCAATACTTCCTAATTCATCAAATTCCTCTGGTGTGTAGTATCTATCAAGAGGATGATGTCTAACAGATGGTTGTAAGTATTGACCAATAGTTAAAAAATCTACATCAGCAGCTTTTAAATCATCCATTACCTGTAAAATTTCATCTTTTTTTTCACCTAAGCCAACCATTATTCCTGATTTCGTAAAAATTTTCTTATTTATCATTTTAGCGTTTTTCAAAAGTTCTAAAGACGCGAAATATCTAGAACCTGGTCTTACTTTAAGATAAAGACTAGGAACAGTTTCAATATTGTGATTAAAAACATCAGGATTGGCCTCTAAAACTTTTTTATAAGCATCACCCTTTCTCAAAAAATCAGGAGTTAAAACTTCAATTGTAGTATTTGGATTTGTTTTTCTTGTTTGATTAATAACTTCAAAAAAATGATTTGAACCACCATCATCTAAGTCATCTCGATCAACTGATGTTATTACAACATGTTTTAAATTTAATTTTTTTACAGCCTGAGAAATTTTTATTGGTTCAAGATTATCTAGTTTTCCGGGCTTACCAGTTTTTACATCACAAAAAGCACATGCTCTTGTACATGTATCACCCATAATCATAAAAGTAGCATGTCTTTTACTCCAACATTCAGTTATATTTGGGCAATTAGCTTCCTGACAAACTGTTACAAGATTATTTTTATTTACAATAGTTTTTGTTAAAAAAAATTCTTTACTATTTACTAATTTTGATCTTATCCAATCTGGTTTTTTTTTAATTGGATTTATTGGTTTATTCTGTTTTTCTGGATGTCTAATTTTCATTTTTTTTAATTATATAAATTTTTTCATTTTTTTTACCAAATACGAACCTTTCTCTAATCAAAGATTCTATATAATCAAGATCTAGATTGTCACTTAACAATGAATTCTTAAATTCCAAGTCACTTATTCGGTTAATTATTAAAGATTCTTCTTGTTTTAAGTTTTTTAAAATCTCTTTTTTTTCAAAATATGAAATTAACCCTCTTTGACCGGATAAAAGATTAAAAAAGAAATAAAGAATCAGAAAAGTAGAAACTAATAAAAGGTAATTTTTTTTTAATCTTTGAAGCATTAATGAATCTTATTCATTCTGGCTTTTTTTCCAAGTTCTTCTTCTATACGAATTAATTGATTATATTTAGCCACTCTTTCAGATCTAGCTAAAGATCCTGTTTTTATTTGGTTGGAATTGGTACCTACCGCTAAATCGGCAATAAATGTATCTTCGCTATCACCTGATCGATGTGAAATAATAGTATTAAACCCAATAGTTTGAGCAAATCTTATGACATCAAGTGTTTCGGTAACTGTACCAATTTGATTTAGTTTTATCAAAATTGAGTTTGATGAAACATTTAGAAATCCCTTTTTTAATCTTTCCAAATTCGTAACATAAAGATCATCTCCAACTATCTGCACTTTTTTAGTAGATCTCATAAATTTACTCCACGATGTCCAATCATTTTCAAAGAATGGATCTTCAATAGATTTAATTTTGTATTTTTTAATCATTTTTTTGTATTCTGAAATTGTTTTATCAACAGTAACGTATTTTTTTGAATGAATAGAATATTTACCTTTTTTAAACAATTCATTTGCAGCAACATCCAAACAAATTGAAACATCTTTACCATTTCTAAATCCTGATTTTTTAATTGATAAAACAATCAAATCTAAGGCCTGATTGTTGCTATTAATCATTGGTGCAAATCCACCTTCATCCCCAACCGATGTGGCTAAACCTTTTGCTTTAATTAATTTACTTAAGTTTTTTATTACTAAATAACATATTCTCATTGCTTCAGAAAAAGATTTTGCTTTATCTGGTCTAATCATAAATTCTTGAATTCTAAGACCATTATTTGCATGTGCTCCACCATTAATAATATTCATTAATGGATAAGGTAATTGAAAATTTTTTGTAGCATAAAAAGATTTATAAAGAGGAATTCTTTTTACTTTTGCTGATAATTTTTTTGCAGCCATCGATACCGCTAATATTGCATTAGCTCCTAGTTTTGTTTTTTGTTTAGTACCATCTAAATTAATAAGTATTTCATCTATTCTTTCTTGATCATGTATATTTTTATTTCTTAAAACTTTAGATATTTTAGAATTAATTAAATTTATTGCTGAGAATACACTTTTGCCTAAATATCTTTTATTGTTTGTATCTCTTTTTTCATAGGCTTCATAAGTACCTGTAGAAGCTCCTGAAGGACATATTGCTTTGGCACTTTTGTTTTTAACATAAACCACTGCTTCAATAGTTGGATTTCCTCTACTATCAAAAACTTGTCTTGCTTTAACTTTTAGAATTTTACTCACTTAATTTTTAATAAGATTATCTATATCGCTTAATTGTTTTAGGAGATCTTCTAATTTATCTAATGGCACCATGTTAGGTCCATCAGATGGAGCATTATCTGGATCTTGATGGGTTTCAATAAAAACTCCTGCAACTCCAACTGCAACTGCAGCTCTTGCTAAATATTCAACAAACTCTCTTTGACCACCACTTTTTTCTCCAAGACCACCAGGTTGTTGCACTGAGTGTGTTGCATCAAAAATTACTGGATAACCATTCTTAGCCATTATTGGTAACGACCTCATGTCGGAAACTAAAGTGTTGTATCCAAAACTTGCACCTCTTTCAGTTACTAATATTTTGTCATTTCCAGATTCTGAAATTTTCTTTGTTACATTAACCATATCCCATGGTGCAAGAAATTGACCTTTTTTTACATTAATAATTTTATTTGTTTTAGCTGCAGCAATTAACAAGTCTGTTTGTCTACATAAAAAAGCCGGGATTTGTAAAACATCAACATGTTTTGAAACGACTGAACATTGCTCAACATTATGAATATCTGTTAGGATAGGGACATTTAATTCTTTTTTAATTTTATCAAACACAGGTAAAGAAGCTTCTAATCCAGCTCCCCTTTTGCCTTTTAAGCTTGTTCTGTTCGCTTTATCAAATGAAGTTTTGTAAATAAATCCAAGACCAAATTTTGAAGTAATTTCCTTAATTTTTCCTGCCATATCCATTGCATGTTGTTCACTTTCAAGCTGGCAAGGTCCAGAAATTATACAAATCTTATCATTGTTCGAAATATCTATTTTTCCACAATTTACTTTAATGCTACTCATTTATGATTTTTTGATGCTTTGATAAAAGATGAGAATAATGGATGTGGAGCAAAAGGTCTAGATTTAAATTCTGGATGAAACTGTACGCCAATAAACCAAGGATGATTTTTTAACTCAATGATTTCAGGTAAAAAACCATCAGGCGATAAACCAGAAAAACTCATTCCTTTTTTTTCAAATTTGTCTTTTAGATTGATGTTAACTTCATATCTGTGTCGGTGTCTTTCTTTGATAATCTTTTTTCCATAAATTTTTTTAATTTTAGAATTATTTTGTAATTTCGCATCATAAGAACCCAATCTCATTGTTCCACCTAGATTTTTATCTGTTCCTTTGATAGTTTTTCCATCTTTAATCCACTCATTTATTAATCCAATTACAGGTATGCCATTTCTATCAAATTCACTCGAAGTTGCTTTTTTTAAATTTAATTGATTTCTCGCAAATTCTATAATTGCCATTTGCATTCCATAACATATCCCAAGAAAAGGAACTTTATTTTTTCTAGCATATTTTATTGACTCTATTTTTCCAGTTGTTCCTCGTTTACCAAAACCACCAGGTATTAATATACCTGAAATGTGTTTAAGTTTTGATTTAATCTCAGAAACTTTTAATTTTTCAGAGTCAATTCTTACTAAATTTACCTTTACATTATTTTGAATACCTCCATGAGTAAGAGCTTCATCTAAAGATTTATAAGCATCTTTTAACTCAACATATTTACCAATTATTGCAATATTCACCTGTTTTTTAGTTTGTAAAATAATTTTAGTTATTTTTTTCCATGGTTTAAGGTTTGCGGGTTTTTTTGATTTAAGCTTAAAATAATTTAATACTTGAACATCAAGTTTTTCTCTAAAAAAACTTATCGGTGCTTCATAAATTGTTCTTACATCAACAGTTTCTATTACATTTTTAATATCTACGTTGCAGAAAAGTGAGATTTTTTTACGATGTTCTAACGGGATAGGTCTTTCTGATCTACATATTATAATGTCAGGTTGAACACCTATACTTCTCAATTCTTTAACAGAATGTTGAGTGGGTTTAGTTTTAATTTCATCTGAGGACTTTAAATAAGGTACTAAGGTAAGATGTATAAATAATGCATTTTTTTTTCCTATATCATTTGCAAATTGTCTTATGGCCTCAATAAATGGTAGACTCTCAATATCACCAACAATTCCGCCAATTTCACAAATAACAAAATCTTCTTTCGACGAGTCATTCTTTATAAACTCTTTTATTCTATCAGTTATATGTGGAATAACTTGAACTGTTTTTCCGAGATATTTTCCTTCGCGTTCTTTTTTTAATACATCATTATAAATTTTACCTGTTGTAATATTATCAGACTTCTTTGCAGATACTCCAGTAAATCTCTCGTAATGCCCAAGATCTAAATCTGTTTCAGCACCATCATCAGTTACAAAAACCTCTCCGTGTTGAAATGGGCTCATTGTTCCAGGATCTACATTTAAATAAGGATCTAATTTTCTTAATCTAACTTTATACCCTCTCGATTGAAGTAAATAAGCTAGAGATGCAGAAGAGAGACCTTTTCCTAACGATGAAACCACGCCGCCCGTGACAAAAATAAATCGCGCCATGGAAGTATCTTATAGCGAATAAAAAAGAAAATTAAAAGTATTAATTATTATTTTCTGGAATAGCGGGAGTATCCTCTGCTTTTTCTTCAATAGTATCCAAAACAGATGATGTAGGTGTTAATTCTCCTCTAGATACAATTGTAAGTGCTAAACTACAAATTATAAATAAAGTGGCAACAACGGCTGTTGCTTTAGTCATAAAATTACCTGCTGATCTGGAAAACATAAAACTTTCCTGAGAAACTCCAATTCCTAAAGCACCACCCTCAGACTTTTGCATCAAAACTAGTAACACCAATATTAATCCAAATATGATGTTCAAAATTAACAATATATTTTCCATGAGGGGTTAATTATATGTTTTTTTAATTATATCAATAAATTTTTTAGGATCTTGAGATGCCCCACCTATTAAGTAACCATCAATATTGTTTATAGATTTCAATTGATTAATATTTTTTGGATTTACTGAGCCACCATAAAGAACTTTATAATTTTTTTTTTCTTTTTTAATAAAACTGATTGTCTTAAATAAGTCATCAGATTTTGGTATAATTCCTGAACCAATTGACCAAACTGGTTCATATGCGATTATAATTTTTTTATTATTTTTAATATTTTTCAAACCTGCTTTAATTTGTCTGTTTAAAACACTTTTGGTAATTTTTTTTCTTTTTGCTTTAAGCGTCTCACCAATACAAAAAATTACCCTCAGCCCAGACTTCAATGCACTTTTAATCTTTAAATTTATTAATTTATCAGTTTCACCAGCTTGTCTATTTTCAGAGTGACCAATAATGACGTATTTAGCACCAATATTTTTTAACATTGAAGAATTGACTGAACCTGTAAAAGCACCATAAACATCCTGCTCATGACAATTTTGGGCACCAACATCAATATTTGATCCTCTCAATTTTTTTGACATTGCTCCTATCAAGGTATTTGGTGGGCAGTAAATTATTCTCAAAGATTTTCTTTTTTTAAAGTTCTTAAAAAATTTGACGACTTTATTCAGTGAATTTAAGGAATTTAAAACACCAAACATTTTCCAATTTGCAATAAAGTACATATATTTATTTGTCATGAGACGTTTTTTAATTTATAGGTTTGCTTTTTATAGATCAATGAATTTATAGTAATGATTAGTAGTCTAAGAAATTTTGCAAAAACAAAACTTGCCGGTGTTTTTGTTGGTATAATTATCTTACCATTTGTTTTTTGGGGAATGGGAGGTATGTTTAGCAGTGGAAATACAAACAATGTAGTGAAGATTAATGAAAAAAGTATTTCTACTGAAGAATTTATTGATTACTTAAATAGTTCTGGAATTCCTGAAAAAACAATTAGAGAAAACTTAGACCAAAATATAATCGAGGAACTTCTTTCTGGTTTAGTTTCTACAACATTACTTGATTTAGAAATTAAAGATTTTGAGTTAAGTATTTCTGAACTTATCCTATTAAAAAAAATAAAAGAAAATAAAAATTTTCGAGATGAGAATGGTATTTTTCAAAGAATTAAATATGAAAAATTTTTACTAGAAAATAATTTGTCTGCACCAGGTTTTGAGCAAAGATTAAAAACAAGAGAACTCCAAAAAAATCTTTTTGATTATATCGGTGCCGGTACAACATCTCCACAATTTTTAATTAATAAACTTTATGAAGAAGAAAGTCAGAAACTTGAGATAGAATTCATTGATTTAAATGATTTCTATGTAAAAAAAGAAAATATTAATGAGGAAGAATTAAATAAATTTATTATTGAAAATAAAGATCAACTAAAAGTAGAATATCTTGATTTCAGTTACTCTATAATAAATCCTAAAAATCTGATCGGAATTGATGATTTTAATCAAACATTCTTTGACAAAATTGATCAAATAGAAATTGACATTTCTAATGAATTTGATTTTGAAACAATAATATCTAATTTTAATTTAACATCAATTAACATCAAAGACTTTAAACTTTCAACAGATAGTAACGAAATTGAAAAAAAAATTTTTGAGCTAAGGAATAATAAGTTTGATATTTTTGAGATTGGTAATGATTATATTCTTTATCATGTCAAAAGTATTTCACAAAGGGAACCAGACTTAAATGATAACCAAATTAAACAGGAAATACTTGAATTAGTTTTTCAAAAAAATAAATTTGACTATAACCAAAAATTGTTAAATGAAATTACTAATAAAAAATTTGACAACAATAATTTTTTTGAATTAGGAAAAGAAAAAATCCAAATGATAAAATTGAATTCTGTGCGAGATAATAAAAAATTTGATATAAATGCTGTTGAAGTCTTATATAGCTTACCTGAGAGATCATTTACTTTAATAAATGACGAAAATAACAATATTTATTTAGCAAAAGTCAAAAAATTTGAAAAACAAATCATTGATACAAATAAAGAGGAATTTAAACAATATATTGTTAAACAAAATTCTAAAAGCAAAAATTCATTATTGAAATCTTATGATGCATTTTTAAATGACAAATATGATGTTTCTTTAAATCAACAGACTATTGAACGAGTTAAAAACTATTTTAAATGAAAATTAATCGAAGCTTCAAAGAATTCGAGTTTCGACACAGAAACAACGAAAATCAAATAATCTATACATCAAAAAAAGTAAGGACTGATGAAGAAATAATTAATTTAATTGATAACTTTTTAACTGAAAAAAATAGCTTTATATTTGAGTCAGTCGAAAAAGGTAAGATTAGAGGTAGATACACTATATTTGGTAAAAATCCTGATAAAATTTGGGAATTTAATAATAATAATTCTTATTTAATAAAAAAAAATAAAAAAATTAAGTTAAAGGATAAACCTAAATATTTGATTGAGAAAATAATTGAGGATTTTAAGTTTAAAACTCCTAAAAAATTACCAAAAATTTGCTCTTTGATTTCAGGATATTTTTCATACGATGCAATTAGATACATCGAAAAAATTCCAAACAATTGTAAAGATGACCTAAAATTACCTGATGTTAGATTATTACGTCCAAGAACACTCATTATCCATGACAATTTAAAAAAGGAAATATTCTTTATCAATAATATTTTTAAAGATGAAAAAATTACGAATTATAAAGATAAGTATAAAGATATCCAATCTGATCTTTTCAAGCTTTCTTTGCAATCATCTGTTCAAAAAATTGATAATGTAATAAATAATAAGTCAAAAAAAATTATAATTAATTCAAATACTTCTAAAAATAAATTTTTATCTATAGTTAATAAGGCAAAAAAATACATTAAATTAGGAGATATTTTTCAAGTCGTTTTAAGTCAGCGATTTGAGACTAAGTTGACAAAAAAACCCATCGATATTTATAAAAAATTGAGAATAACTAATCCATCTCCATTTATGTTTTTTTTTAATTTTACTGATTTCCAAATAATAGGTGCCAGTCCAGAAATATTAGTAAGGTTAAGAGATGGTGAAATAACTGTTAGACCCATTGCTGGAACAAGACCTCGAGGGAAAACAATTAAAGAGGATCGTTTTTATGAGAAAGATTTACTTAGAGATAAAAAAGAGCTTTCTGAACATCTAATGTTATTAGATCTTGGAAGAAATGATGCCGGAAAGGTATCTAAAACTAACTCCATCAAAGTAACTGAAAATTTTATTATTGAAAGGTATTCACATGTAATGCATATAGTTTCGAACGTAATAGGTAAACATGATAAAAGATTTTCTAAATTTAAGTCTCTTTTAGCGGGTTTTCCAGCTGGAACTGTATCTGGAGCTCCCAAAATAAGAGCTATGGAAATTATTGATGAACTAGAGTCCACAAAAAGGAAGGTTTATGCCGGTGGCATTGGGTATTTCTCTGCAAATGGAGAATTTGATACATGTATTGCTTTAAGGACAGCTGTTGCAAAAAAAAACAGATTTTATGTCCAAGCTGGAGCAGGAATTGTTGCAGATAGCAAACCATTAAAAGAATATGAAGAAACTGTAAATAAAGCAAAAGCTTTAATTAATGCGTTAAAATGAAAAAGATAATTTTAATTGATAATTACGATAGTTTTACTTTTAATCTCTACCATTATTTGTCTTCATTAAAAGTGAATGTTGAAGTAATTAGAAACGATCAAATTACATCTCATGAAATTTTAAAAAAAAGATATCATAAGATCGTAATTTCACCTGGACCTGGTAACCCTAATCAATCAGGTAATTGTCTTAAAATCGTTAAATCTTTATATAAAAAAATACCAATACTTGGAGTTTGTTTAGGCCATCAAATTATAGGTCAAGTATTTGGCTCAAAAATTATTCAAGCTAGAAAGCTAATGCATGGAAAAACTAGTAAGATTTTTTCAAAAAAAGTGGGTATTTTAAAAAATCTCCCTAAAACGTTTGAAGCCACTCGATATCACAGCTTAATTATCGATAAAAAATCATTATCTAAAGATCTTGAAATTACTGCTCAGACTCAAGATGGACTTATAATGGGAGTACAACATAAGAAATATCATATACATGGAGTGCAATTTCACCCTGAAAGTATTAAAACTAAATTAGGAATTAAAATTTTAAAAAATTTTATAAGAATTTAAAATTAATGAAACAATTCATTGAAAAAATTAAGAAAAAGGAAAATTTAACTTTCGATGAAAGTAAATCTGCTTTTGAATTACTGATGGAGGGTAAAGCAGAAGACCAAGAAATATTTGATTTTTTGACACTTTTATCAGCTAAGGGTGAAGCTTCAGATGAAATAGCTGGTGGAGTTTTTGTGCTGAGAAATAAGTCCAAAAGAGTAAATGTAGAAAACTGTATTGATACTTGTGGGACTGGTGGAGATGGTATGAATACACTTAATATATCAACAGCCTCAGCATTATTACTTTCAAGCATGGGTGTTAAAGTCGCTAAACATGGAAATAAAGCTGTATCCTCAAAATGTGGATCTGGTGATGTTTTAGAGGCTTTAAATATAAAAATAAATTTAGAGCCAAAAGATATTGAAAATCAAATTAATAATAATAATTTTGGATTCATGTTTGCACCCAACTATCACAGCGCAATGAGATTTGTTGGACCTACAAGAAAAAAAATTGGAAAAAGAACTATATTCAATATGATCGGACCTTTAAGTAGTCCTGCTTTAGTAAAAAGACAAGTTATTGGTGTTTTTGATAAAAAACTATTAAAAATATTTGCTCATGCTTTAAAAAATTTAGATATTAAATTTGCATGGATAGTTAATAGTGAAGATGGATTAGATGAAATTTCACCTTATGCTAAGACTAATGTAATTCAATTAAAAGATGGTGTCATCTCTGAGATTATTATTGATCCAAATGAGTTAAATATAAAAGCAGATAAATTTGAAAATCTCATTGGAAATGATGCAGCTTTTAATGCAGATAGAATGATTAATATATTTAAAGGTGAGGATAATGATTTTTCTAAAGCAGTTTGTTTAAATGCTGCAGCAGGATTAGTTGTTAATGAAACTCATCAGAATTTTGATAAAGCTTATAATGATACTAGAAAACACATTTTATCAGGTCAAACATTTAAACAGTTAGAGAAAATTCAAAATGGCTGAAAATGTTCTTGAAAAAATAATAAATATTAAAAATAAAAAAATTTTAGAGCTTAAAAAAAGTATAAGTCTTGAGTCACTCGAGGAATTAATAAAAAAAAATAGTACATACTTTGATTTTAAAGATACAATCAAAAAAAATGTTGAAAATAAAAAATTCTCAATTATTGCTGAAATAAAAAAAGCGAGTCCCTCTGCAGGGATAATTATTAAAGACTACGATCCTGTAAAAATAGCTAATATGTATAAATCAAATAAAGTAACCTGTTTATCTGTTTTAACTGAGGAGGATTTTTTTTTAGGAAACTTACTGCATATTAGTAAAATTAAACAAGATGTTAATTTACCAATTCTTTGTAAAGATTTTTTTATAGATAAATTTCAAATTCCTTTAGCTAAAAGTTATGGTGCCGATGCTATCTTAATTATTTTAGCTGGAGTTTCAGATAAATTGGCTGATGAGTTATATGAAGAAGCTTTAAAATTGAACATGTCAGTTATTATAGAGGTTCATACTGTTAATGAAGCTAAACAAGCACTTAGATTTAAAAATGCTTTATTAGGTATCAACAACAGAAATTTAAAAACTTTAAAAACTGATATTAATACAACTTATGATATCCACGATATTTTGGTTAATCACCCTGGCCCATTGATTTCTGAAAGTGGAATTAAATCTAAAGAAGAACTATTGGAACTATCAAATAAAACATCCATCAAAACCTTTTTAATTGGTGAATCACTTTTAAAAAATTTAGACGATAATTCTATTTTTTCAGTTTTATAGTCAAAAAAGTCAATATTTTCCTCACTTTTAAACTATTGTGAATTACAAAGAACTTTTATAGAACATTGTTTGTACGATATTTGTTCTTATGCTAACAAAAAAACAAAAAAACTTGCTTTTATTTATCAACAAGAAGTTGAGGAGCTCTGGTGTATCCCCTTCTTACGAAGAAATGAAGGAGTCTCTAAATCTTAAATCAAAATCTGGGATTCACAGATTAATTAGTGCTTTAGAAGAAAGAGGTTTCATTAAAAGGCTTCCACATAAAGCTAGAGCTTTGGAGGTTATAAAATTACCAGAGACTGCTTCTGCAAATGATATTTACAATAATTTCTCCCCAAGTGTTATTAAAGGGGGTTTGGATGAAGAAAAACCTTCATCCGACGATGCAGAGGTGCCAGTTTTAGGTAAAATAGCAGCTGGAACACCTGTTGAAGCAATTCAAAATGAAGTTTCTAGAATTCCATTACCAAATAACTTAGAAAAAAATGGAGATTATTTCGGCCTTAAAGTTCAAGGAGACTCAATGATTGAAGCTGGAATTCATGAGGGAGACACAGTCATCATCAAAAGAACCGATACAGCCGATAATGGAAAAATAGTGGTAGCTTTAATTGATGAACATGAAGCTATGCTTAAAAGAATTAGAAAAAAAGGTAAAGTAGTAGCGTTAGAAAGCGCTAATAAAAACTATGAAACCAAAATTTTTGGCCCTGATAGAGTAAAAGTTCAAGGTGTTTTAGTATCTTTATATAGAAACTTCTAAAAAAATAGTCTAAACCATTTTTAATGAAAAAAGTAGCAACTAGATTTGCTCCATCACCTACTGGACCTTTGCATATTGGTGGGGTGAGAACAGCCTTATTTAATTGGTTATATTCAAAAAACCAAAAAGGTAATTTTTATCTAAGGATAGAAGATACAGATAAAGAAAGATCAAAAGAGGAATATAAAAATCAAATTATAAAATCTTTGCAATGGATAGGTATCAATCATGATGGAACAGAATATATACAATCTCAAAAAATTGATGATCATATAAAAGTTGCAAATGAACTATTAAAAAAAGGTAGTGCTTATAGATGTTATTGCTCAACTGAAGAAATTGAAGTGCAAAAAAAAAGAGCTAAGCAAAAAAAAATTCCATACGTTTATGACAGAAAATGGAGAGACAAAAATGAGAATGAGGCTCCTAAAGATGTAAAACCTGTCATAAGATTTAAAAGTAAAATTGATGGTACATCAATATTAAAAGATAAAGTTCAGGGAAATGTAGAAATTGAAAATAATACCATCGAAGATTTTATAATTTTAAGAAATGATGGCACACCAACTTATAATTTATCTGCTGCTGTTGATGACCATCAGATGAATATGACACATATTATTAGAGGTGATGATCATAAAATCAATACATTTAAACAAATTCAAATTTATGATGCAATGGAATGGGCTTTACCAACATTTGCACATATACCATTAATTCATACAATTGAGGGGAAAAAATTATCAAAAAGAGATAAAGCATCAACTCTGGAGGACTATTCTAAAATAGGTATTATGCCAGATGCTTTGAGAAATTATCTTTTAAGATTGGGTTGGTCATACGAAGATAAAGAAATTTTTACTTTAGATGAAAGTGTAAAATATTTTAATCTTGAAGGTATTGGAAAATCACCATCAAAATTAGATTTGAGTAGAATTCTATCTATGAATGAACACTATATAAAAAGCATTGATGAAAACGAACTTTTTAATCAACTAATTAATTATTGTGAGATTTTTAAAAAAAAGATTATTGAGGAAAAAAAAGATAAAATTAAAAAATCTCTAACTTTTCTCAAGAATAAAGCTAAAACACTAGAGGATATATACAATAATAGCCAATATATTATTAATGATGAAGTTAATTTTAATAAAGAAGATCTAAAATTAATTGATGGTAATGCACGAAAAATTATCTCTGAATTTAAAGATAATATTAAAGAAATAAGCAACTTTACAAGGGAAAATTTAGAACCAATAGTTCAGGAACTAATAAAATCTAATAACACCAATTTTAAAGGTGTTGGTCAGCCCTTAAGAGTGGCTTTAACAGGGTCAAAATTTGGTCCTGGTATTTATGATATAATTGTATCTCTGGGTAAAGAAGAGGTTAAAAAAAGATTATCCAACAAGACTATTTCTTAATATTGTGGCTACTTCATTAGATGATGAAGAGTTCGATCTAATTCCTTTTAAAGTTTGATTGCATTGTTCTAATTGTTTTTTTCCAATCTCTGGATTTTTAAGCATATATAAAACAGAATTATAAATTTCTTTTGCATTACACTCACTTTGCAACAATTCAGGAATGACTTCTTTATTATTAATTATATTGATGATATTTGCAAATTTAACATTTACCAATAATTTAAAGATCATAAAATTTATAAAATTTAACTTATAAATAATTATTGAAGGAACATTAGCATTACAGACTTGGAGAGATATTGTTCCTGACTTACATACAGCAAAAATTGAATTTGATAATATTTCTTTTTTCATATTTTCATCTGAAATTACATCAATATTATTCAAATTCTTATCTTTAATATACTCAACAATGTTATTTTTGTTTTCTTCAGTAGCATGAAAAATAAAATTATAATTTGAATTTCTTTTGTTCATCATATTTATAAAATCAATCAATATTGGTAATAAAACATTTGTTTCTGATTTTCGACTACCCGGAAATATAGAGATTATCTTTTTATTATTAGAAATAAAATTATTGATATCTGTTTTATTATTTTTGTTATTTTCTATTAATGGATGACCTACAAAAGTATTATTTATATTTTCTTCATCAAAAAATTTTTTTTCAAAATCAAATAATAAAAGAATATGATCAATAAATTTTTTAATCTTTTTTACCCTTCCTTTTCTCCAAATCCAAACTTGTGGAGCTACATAGTGAATTGTTTTAATTTGAGGATTAATTTTTTTAACCTTTTCTGCAACTCTTAAAGTAAAATCTGGACTATCAACACTAAACAAAACATCTGGATTGAATTTCAAGATTTCTTTAACAGTTTGATTAATTCTTTTATTAATCTTAAAAATATTTAACAAAACACTCGTAAAACCCAAATAAGTTATTTCTTTCAAATCAAAGATAGACTCTATGCCAATTTTTCTTAAATTTGATCCACCTACAGATAAATATTCAATATTGGTATAATCTTTTTGAAGTTTTGAAATTGCTGTGGAAGCCAATTTATCCCCTGAGGGTTCTCCTGTAAGCACAAATATTTTTTTCATTTTATCAAAATAAAAATTTTATTTTTATCAGCAAATTCAATACTTTTAGATTTATCTAAAAAGATATTTTTTTTTGATTTAAGAACTATTCCTTTTAATCCATATTTTTTACAATCTTTAATGGTTTGTATCCCTATTGTTGGTAAATCCATTCTCAAATCTTGTTTTTTTTTCGGAAACTTTATTAAAATACCGCCAGAATTATTCTTTAATTTAGTCATCATTTTTTTAGTACCTCTATTGTCTTCTTTCGCTATTATCTTATTATCTCTCACCACTAGTGCTTGAATATGATCATAACTATTAGTTTTAGCTAAATATTTTATACCTCTATTGATTGATTTAATATCAGCTCGAGAAGGTTTTATCTTTGTATGTAAACCTTTTTTAGCGGTTAACTCTGGATTGAAATGAGTTGAACTTATGACATCAATTTTTTCTTTTTTAAGAATTTCAATTATGACTTTAATTATAGCTGCATCTCCTAATTTAGCAGCTTTTATAATACTCGGCATGTAATAGATACCTTTCAAATCTAATCTCAATGTAGAAAATTTTGGTTTAGCGATTTTTCCAGCAAAAAGAACTTTATTCGATTTTTGCTTTTTGATTAAGTCTATTATTCTTCCAAATTTTCCAATACTAATTCTGTAAGAATTTTTTTCTTTAGCAAAATCATTCTTATTAGAAAAATCAATTATAAAGTGCTTTTTTTTCAGTTTTTTTATTTTTTTAAGAACGATTTTCGAAAAGTCTGTGTCACCTAAAAATAAACCTATCATTTTATTTTGAAAAAGGTGTGCATATTGGTCTTTTTTTATCTTTTTCTAAAAAATCAACAACGTCTTTTACAAGACTATTTTTTTTAATCTCAGCGTTTAAATTTTTCAAATTTTCCGTCAAATTTTCGTTTTTAAAGATTTCTTTGTATGCTTCACTTAAGACTAAGATTTCTTTATTGGGTATATTTTTTCTTCTTAAACCAATTAAATTTAAACCTTGAAGAACACTTCTATTTCCATGTACCATTGCATATGGGATGATGTCTCTTACAACTCCACACATTCCACCTATCATTGCAAACTTACCTACTCTAGTAAACTGTTGTACAGCTGAATTACCTCCGATTATTACATTTTGCTCAATATGTGCATGTCCGCCAAGTGGAACATTATTTGCAAGTATTACATTATCCTCGACTAAACAATCATGTGCTATATGTGAAGAAACCATAAATAAACATCCATTACCAATTTTAGTAATACCACCGCCACCTTTAGTGCCTGGATTTATTGTTACATATTCTCTTATTTTATTGTTATCTCCAATTTCTAATTTAGTATTCTCACCATTAAATTTAAGATCTTGAGGATCGTTTCCAATAGAAGCAAATGGATAAATCTTATTTTTCTTCCCAATCTTAGTGTTTCCCACAATACTAACATGAGACTGGATGATAGTATTTTCTCCTACCTCAACATTTGGTCCAATTACTGAATAGGGACCTACCTCTACGTTAGATGAAATTTTAGATTTTGGATCAACGATAGCAGTGTTATGTATCATCTATTATCTTTCAAAAATTCTCTAATACTTTTTGCTGGATAACCCATAACTTTTGCATTATCAGGAATATCTTTTATAACACCACTGCCACCACCGATTTCAACATTATTTCCTACTCTGAGATGTCCGGATATTCCAGCTTGACCGCCAATTTTCACATTATTACCAATAATCGAACTCCCTGCAATTCCGACTTGTCCAGCTATAATTGTATTTTCACCAATTTTAACATTATGAGCTATATGAATTTGATTATCTAAAAAAGTATTTTTACCAATTTCTGTATTAGATAAAGAACCACGATCTATTGTAGATCCACATCCAATTTCAGAATTTTCATTGATTATAACGATACCTATATGAGGATATCTCAAATTTTTAATCTGTGATGGAAAAAAACCAAATCCTTTTTTTCCAATTACACAATTATCTAAAATAGTCACGTTATCTTTTATCACAGAATTTCTTAAAATTGTGTTAGATCCAATTTTACAATTATCACCAATTTGAACATTTCGTTCTATAATTGAGTTATGTCCAATTAAACAATTTTTTCCAATTTTGACGTTGTCTCCAACTAATACATTTTTTCCAGCAGTTACTATATCTTTTAGAGTGGTATCTTTTATATCGACAGCGGAGGCATCATACTCATCCTCAATTGAATTTGGATAAAACTTTTGAGTAACAAGTGAGGTTGAAACTAATACATTTTCAACCACAATAGGAGTGCAATTGTTTGGAAGATAGTCTTTTAAATTTTGTGTTGTGATACAATATGAGGCTTTGGTTTTTCTTGCTATTTGATTATATTTTTTTGAGTGAAAAAATGTAATACAATCTGTATCAGCATTATTTAAATCCTGAATATCTTTTACTAACAGGTTTTCCTCAATTTTAAGTTCAATTTTTAAAATTTTGAAGATTTCTGAAATTTTAAATGGTCCATTATTAGTAAAAAATGGATTAGACATAATTGCTTTTATCAAAGCACAGGTTGTTGTGTTATCAAGAATTATTGCTAATTATTTCTTGTCGACAATTGTAGCTGACCATATTGCATCCGCCATTTTTTTATCATCCACAAATGCTTCTCCTTTATATTTCCAAACACGACCATGAGATCTAATAGCCTCTATCTTTAAGATTAATTTACAATCAGGAATAACTGGATTTCTAAATCTTGCCTTTTCTACACCCATTAAAAATACCAATTTATTTTCATAGGTTGATTTATCTAAACCATGGGCTGTTAAAGCAGCAGCAGCTTGACCAAAAGACTCTACAATTAAAACACCAGGCATAACAGGTTGTCCTGGAAAATGACCATTAACAAAAAAACTATTTTTTTTTACATTAACAACAGCTGTAGCAGAAAATAATTTTTTAATATCATAAAGTTCGTCTATTAAAAGCATAGGTTCACGATGAGGTAATAATTCAATGATTTGTTTTTTATCTAAATGAGTTTTCATTTTAAATTAGTATTAATTATCTTTATAATTTCTTTTGTAATATCTTTTTTTTTACTTGCTACAAAAACTTTTTTTCTATCAAGTACCATATCAATATTTTTTTCACTAACATATCTTTCTATAATAGGTGTGATTTTTTTAAAAAATTGATCAAATTCTACTTTTTTCTTTTGATTAAATTCATTTACAACTTTTTGTCTTTCTTGACGAAAATTTGAAAGCTCTTTTCTAAATTCAAGCAATTTTTTTTGTAATTCTTTATCAGAAATGATATTTTTTTGTTTTTTAATTTCATCCTCAATAATTTTTAATTCCTTTTCTTTTTTCTCAAAACTTAACAGCGCCGATTTTTTAGATTTTTCGAGTTGATCTAAAATTGATTTACCAGCATTTGTGTTAGTCACAACGTTATCTAAATCTAAATATACAATTTTATCCTCACCATGTGATGAGGGCACAAATAAAAATAACACTACAAAGATAGTGAAAAATTTTTTAATAATATTCATTTAAAAACTGGTACCTATATTAAATCTAAATGTTTCCTCGATATCAGTAGGTTCTTTGGTTATTGGTTTGGCAAATGAAAAAGTTAAAGGTCCCACAGGTGTCAACCAATCTAGTCCTATTCCAACCGAACTTCTAATGCCACTTTTATCAAGTGAACTATCATAATCAACACCCCATATATTTGCTGCATCTGCAAACATAACGATATCTACATTCTGAACATCTTCTAATATTTTGGGTAAAGAAGTTGTAGCGTTAATAGTTGAAACATAATTTCCACCGATAAAATCACTTCCATCTTTAGGTCCAATTTTGCCTGTTTCAAAACCTCTCAATTTTCTTCCAGGTATAAACATTCTCTCAGAAAGTTTGATATCATCACCACTTAGTGAACTCGCTCCCTTAAATAAAAATGAAAATGAGGAGACATTATTCTCATATAATTCTTTAAAAACTTTATAGTTATAAACATTGGTAAGGGTATTTGTGTCACTCAAAATTGGTAAATTCACATTATAATCACTTAAAAAACCACTTGTGGTTTGATATCTCTGATTTCTTTTATCATAAATAAAGTCTAAACCAATGAAGCTATCAAAGTAATTTCCATCTTGTTTTTTTTGTTTAGCAGACGCACTTCCATCGACATCTATTTTTTCAATATTATTTTTGGTAGATAATCCAAGCCTAAAATCATCCAAATACTCAAATTGTGTACCAATTGTAAATCCAGTAACATTAGATTTATATCCAGATGTTCCTAGTCTATCAACTGAAGTAGCTTCAAGCGCCAAATCAATTCTTTTGTCAGAATTTTTATAATTTGGATTAGAAACTATAAACTTTCCTTTTATCCTTTCATCTGAGACATTTAAGTTGCTATCAACTTTTACACCTCTTCCCAAATAATTATTCTCCTTTACTCCAAATGAAAAAGAAGAGCCTTCTGTTCCTGTTCCAACACCAGCAAAGATTTCACCAGTAGCTTTTTCGGTTATAGTTATATTAATAACTTTTGAGTTAAATTCATTACCATCTACAATTTGACCATTTACACTTTCAAAGAAATTTAGAGATTTTATATTATTTATAGACTTTGCATAAAGTATTTGATTGAATGGATCACCCTCATCTATTTCAATTTGATTTCTTATAACTGACTCTAAAGTAATATTATTTCCAAAAATATTTATTCTTTCAATAAAAAATTTTTCAGTTTCTTCTATTTTAAAATCAATATTAATTTTATCATCAATTATAGTTTCTTTTATATTAGCTTTGATAGACTCATATTGTTCATTGATTGTTATGGTTTCTATTTTTTCTACTATATCTTCTATTCGATTTATGGAATAAGGTTCATTTTCTAACTTCTTAAAAAATTTTTCCACTTTATCATAATTAGGTTTGGAAAAATCACTTGGTAAATCTATGTTTAGATTGCCAAAAAATAATTTTGAATTTGCCTCAATATTAAAAATTAATTCAAATGACTCTCTATCAGTCATTTTTGCAAATGATGAGTTTACAATAACATTGTAATAACCTTTGTTTAGATAATAATTTTTAAGCAATCTTTCATCATATTCAATCAATGACTCATTTAAATATTTTTTTCCAGATAAAAATTTCCATGGTTTATGCTCTTCACTCAAAATTACACTTTTTAACTTCTTATCTTTGAAAATTTTATTTCCTATAAAGGTAATTTTACGGATTTTGGCTTTTTCACCTAAAGAAATATTATAAGTTAAATTAATTTTATTATCCTCTAATTCATCTATTAATATTTCTATTTCAGAGAAATAATATCCTTTTTTTTTTAAAAAATTTTTAATATTTTCCTCATCTTTTTTTAATAAAACTTGATTAAAAGAAGATCTTGTCTTTAAAAATATGTCTTTTTTTAAATCATCTAACATTTCAGATGATTTAATTCCTTCATAATTTATATTTTGTATGATTGGGTTTTCTTTTACTTTAATAATTAGAATTTTATTTTCAATCTTAACTGATACAAAATCAAAAAAATTTGTTTGATACAATTGCTTTAATATTTTATTTAAATCATTCTCTGATAAATCGCTTTTAATAGATACACCAGAAAACATTTTAATTGTTTCTGGCGAAATACGTTGATTTCCCTCAATATTAATCTCATTGATAATCTCTGCTCTCAAAACAGAAGTAAAGATAAGCAAAATAAATATTAATAATAATTTGATTTTACAGAAAAGCTTAGACATATTCATTTTTTAGTCAAAAGTTCAACATCGTGTCTTATTTTTTTATTCGTTTTAATAATTTCATCAATACTTTTTGGTTTTATTTTTTTATATTTTTTTAAACTATTAAGATTCAGCATTTTATTCATTTTTTGTGAAATATCAGTAAATTTAATCTTATTATCTAAAAATAATTCTACAAATTTATCATTAATTGTTACCAAAATTGTTTCAAATAATGAGGTGTTGTTAGGTAATATTTTTAAGATTCGGACTAGTGGAAATTTTTTTAAATCAACGGCTCTAAAATCCAAATTATTTAAAATTTTAAAATTCAATTTTTTTGAATTTATGATTCTTTTAGATGAATATAAGGAATTAAAAATAGGAATTCTCATATTTGTGTCGTGCACAATAATTTTAGTGAACCCATTCTTTAGCTTGATAATAGCGTGTACATAGGATTTTGGGTGAACAATAATTGATAACTTATTATATGGTACGTTAAATATCTTTTTTGCCTCCACCACCTCAAAGACTTTGTTAATCATAGTAGCTGAGTCAATTGATATTTTTTTTCCCATTTTCCAATTTGGGTGTTTCGTTGCTTGTTTAATATTTACTTTTTTTAATTTGTTTATAGGACTATTTAAAAAAGGTCCTCCTGATGCGGTTAAATAAATTTTATCAATAAGATTTCTATCAATATTATTTAATGCATACCAAATAGAAAAATGTTCTGAGTCTACAGGAATAAATTGTGTCTTGTGTTTTTTTAAGTTTTTCTCTATTAAATCCCATCCACATATTATTGCCTCTTTGTTAGCGATTGCTATTTTATTAGTATATTTAATGATTTCAATCGTAGGTTTAAGTCCTTGGATTCCTGAGATAGAACTCATTGTATAATCGATTTTTTTCTTAAAAATTTTTTTGAGACTATTAAAATTATTATAAATATTTATTTTTTTTGAGTATTTATTTTTTTTAATTGTATCGAAACTTTTATGATTGGTAATGATTAAATTTTTTACATTAAAAAATTTAGCTTGCTTTAAAAGTTCTTTATAATTTTCATCTGCCGAAAGAAGGATTATTTCAAAATTTCTTTTATTTTTTTTAATTATATCAATTAAACATTTACCAATTGAACCTGTAGAACCAAGAATAGCAATTTTTTTTTTCATTATTTAATTAGATCTAATCTGTTAATTAAAATGGGTAATACACAAAGATAAGTTATTGGCATTACGAAAATTATGCCATCAATCCTATCTAAAAAACCTCCATGGCCTGGTAAAATTTTCCCAGTATCCTTTAATCTAGCTTTTCTTTTGAAAAAAGAAATAATTAGATCCCCTATTTGGCTCACTAATGAAATAAATAAAATTAGCATAATTATAAATATAAAGTCCGTTTCTAAAAGAATTCTACTTTTTTGCCCTAAATATTTTATGTAAATTAACCCGAATAATAATGAGATGAGAAAACTTCCAATAACTCCTGAATATGTTTTTTTTGGACTTACTTTAGTCAACCTAGGACCTTTAAAAGTTTTTCCGAAGATATAACCGCCAATATCAGTAAATATACAAACTATAATTAAAAATAGGAAGAAATTTAAACCTATATATTGTCTTAAATAGACTGTTGAAAAAAAAGAAAAAAATAAGAAAAACAATCCAAAAATTCTTATAAAATTATTTTTTTTTGTCATTTTAAACCATTCAAAACTTGTTGCCAAAAAAATTAAACTCAAAAAAAATATAAAAGTAAAAGATCCCTGAATAATAAAAAAAAATGATACTGGTAACAAAATTATTGAGCTCAAAATCCTTTTTTGTAATTCCTTATTAATCATATTTTCCCGAAATTTCTTTTGATATTTTTATACTCATTAATGATTTTCGTATAATCCTTTTCGGTAAATGCTGGCCATAATTTTTTTTCAAAGAAAATTTCTGAATAAGCCAGTTGCCATAAAAGAAAATTGCTCAATCTTTTTGTATTCCCAGTTCTAATTAATATATCTGGATCTGGAATATTTTTAGTTTGAAGATGTTTTTCTAAGTTTTTTTCGTTAATTTTAATCTTATTTCTTTTAACCTTTTTAAAAGCATTTATAAGCTCTGATTTCGAACCATAATTTAAAGCCAAATTAATTTGTAATTTTGAATTTTTTATTGTTTTTTTTTCTGCGAAGTTAAGAAGAAAATTCAATTTTTTTGAAAATTTTTTATATCCTAAAATCTTGATTCTAATATTTTGCTTATGAATATCATCAAGTTTCTTTGTTAAGAAATTTTCTAATAATTTAAAAAGATAATTAATTTCTTTTTTTGGTCTTTTCCAGTTTTCAGTTGAAAAAGCATATAATGTTAGGAACTTTATTTTATTTTTTATTGTGGATTTAATTATAGTTTCAACTGTTTTTAAACCTTCTTTATGTCCAACGTTTCTAGAATTTTTATATTTTAAACCCCATCTTCCATTACCATCCATGATAATGGCTACATGATTTAAAGGGTTCATATGGTCATTATTTCTTTTTCTTTTAAAGAAACTTTTTCATCAACAATTTGAATGTGCTTATCAGTAATGTTTTGAACATTTTTTTCAAAAGATTTTTCTTCATCTTCACCAATTTCTTTTGATTTTAAAAGTTTTTTAAGTTCCTCATTTGCATCTCTTCGGATATTTCGAATAGAAATTTTACATTTTTCACCCATAGATTTAATTAATTTTTTTAATTCATTTCTTCTCTCTTCATTAAGTTCTGGCACTGGTAGTCGAATTAATTGACCATCAATTTGTGGATTTAGTCCTAATTCGGATTTTTTTATAGCTGCATCAACTAAAGGAACATTATTCTGATCCCAAACCTGAACATTTATCATTCTCGGTTCTGGTGTTGTTATACTGCCAATTTGATTAATTGGCATTTGTTGTCCATAAACATCCACTCTAACAATATCTAACATTGCAGCATTTGCTCTTCCGGTTCTGAGTGAGGATAATTCTTTAGTAAATGCTTCTATAGATTTGTCCATTTTGAGGCTATGTGATTTTTCATCAAACATTTATTCCCCTATTTTAATTCTGCTAAACTCCTTGATCTTTAAATCATTAATAGCAAGTTCTTTTAAAACATCTTGAACTTTTTTTTTTGGTTCCATAACCCAAGCTTGGGATAAAAGAGCATTTTCCTCTTTAAATTTATTCATTTTACCTAAACTTATTTTTTTCGCAATCTCTTCAGGTTTTCCTGAATTTTTAAGTTCTTCAGTTACTAATTCCTGCTCTTTTTCTATGATGGCTTTATCAATTAATTTAGACTCTAAAGCTAAAGGGTTTGATGCTGCTATGTGCATTGATAACTGTTTACCAAATGTTTTTACAGTATCAGAATTATCTTTAGTTTCTAATGAAACAATCACAGCTAATTTAGCTAAATTATCTTTCACTACAGTATGTAAATATTGATAATTTATTGAAGAAGAATTTGAAATTGTTTTTGTTTTGCCAATTGTAATTTTTTCTCCGATCTTAGCAATTAAAGCAACTAAATTTTCCTCAACAGTAATATCATTTCTCATTTTAGATTTTTTTAATTTTTCAACATCTGAGTTATTTTGATTGTTTAGTTCACTTAATTCTTTAACAAAATTTATAAAATCATCATTTTTAGCAACAAAATCTGTTTCGCAATTTACTTCAATAATTGATGTCTTATTTTGATCTCCACTAACCGCAACAACTCCCTCTTTTGCATCTCTTGACATTTTTTTGGAAGCCTTTGAAATTCCTTTTACTCTTAGAATTTCAACAGCTTTATCTAAATCACCTCCAGATTCTTTGATTGCTAAATTGCAATCTTTAAATCCTGCACCTGTTGCCTCTCTAAGTTTTTTTACTTTTTCTATATCACTCATTTAATTTAATTTTTCTGGCTTTTTTTTAGAGAATCTTTTTTCCAGTTTTTCTCGGTCTGTTTCTGCAATAGTTTTAGATTTATCAACTTTTTCTTTTTTTTCAGTATCTTTCTTTGTTTCAATAACTGGTGCAGCTTTTTTAGCAGCTACTATTGTTTCTTTAATAAGATTACAATAAAGATCTATTGATCTTCGAGCATCATCATTGCCAGGTATTGGAAAATCAATTCCATCAGGATTTGAGTTGCTATCTAATATTGCAATAATTGGAATTCCTAATTTTACTGACTCTTGAATTGCAAGTGACTCGTAATTTGTATCAATAATAAATACTAAATCAGGAATTTTTTTCATTTCAGCTATTCCCCCGAGCGATCTTTGTAATTTATCTTTTTTTACACTCATTTTTAAAAGCTCTTTTTTTGTAAATCCTCTATTCTCAGCAACTAAATCTGTCTCTAATTTTTTCAATTTTTTAATTGAATTTGAAATGGTGCCCCAATTTGTGAGCATTCCACCTAACCATCTATAATTTACGAAATATTGGTCTGTTTCTTTCGCTACCTCTGCGATTGCTTCGGAAGCTTGTTTTTTAGTTGATACAAACAAGATTTTTCCATTGTTTGAAATTGTCTCATAAACTTTTTCTAAAGCAATTTTAGTTAATTCTAAAGTTTGGGTAAGGTCGATAATGTGAATACTATCTCTTTTTCCAAATATATATTTCTTCATTTTAGGATTCCATCTTAAAGTCTTGTGACCAAGATGAACTCCTGCTTCTAATAGTTCTTGAATAGTAACGTTTGGTATCTTCATATTTTTTCCCGGTTAAGCCACCACAGTTATTTCCAATTAAGGACCGGAGGTTTAAAACCAATAAACTGTGTGCGTTTTAATTTAAAATTGGAGATTATTTACAAAGAATTTTTGAATTAGACAAGTCTTAATTATCCAATTATTGATGAAATTTCCTTATTTCTTAAAATATTTATTGTTTTTCTGTCAATATTTCTCTTGTTTTTTAAGTGAAACTTTAAATCATTTTTATTGTCACTAATATTAATCTTTATCAATGTGTTTCCGTGTTGAGGCAAATATCTTGATATTTCATCCAGTTCTTTTGTGGATTTTAAATTAAATGTTACTTCTTGAATTGGTCTGTTTAATAAATCCTTTAAAGATACAATTTTTTGAACATTTAATCTTTTAAATCTATTTTCTGAGTCTGATGAGGATTTAAATAAAGTCAAAATAAATGAATTACCCTCTTTTAAAATTGCTCGATTTAATTCCAAAGTGTCTGAAAAAATAAACAACTCAAAAACGCTCGATAAATCAGTAAGCTTTAAAACTGCATAGGGGTTGCCTTTTGCAGTTTTTCTCTCTTGTATTTTTAGTAATGTTGCAGCTATATTTGATTCTTTTAGATCGTCTTGGTTATTAAATTTTTGATAATCATAAATATTATAATCTTCAAATATATCTTTAAACTGACTTAATGGATGATCTGAAATAAAAAAACCTACTGCTTCAAACTCTTTAGATAATCTTTCCTCAAACTTCCAGTCATCAATATTAGTAGTTATCTCATCTTCTTCATTGGCATTTTCACCAAATAAATCTATTTGATTAGCAGATTTATTTTCAAAAATACTTTTTGATTTTGTAATAAAATTAGGAATAGAATTAAATAAAGATTGTCGATTAATATTTAAATTATCAAAAGCTCCTGCTTTAACAAGCCCTTCTAGTTGTAATTTGTTTATATCTTTTGGATTTACACGATTTAAAAAATCTTTAATTGATTTAAATGGTCCTTTTTTTATTCTTTCTTGAACAATATTAGAAACAGCATCATACCCCACTGCTTTAATACCACCTAAAGCATAATAAAATTTGCCATTTTCAGTTCTAAAATCTGCGAAACATTGGTTTATATCTGGTCTAACAATTTCAATATTCAATCTTTTAAGCTCTTCATAAAATTCACTCAGTTTATTTTGATTAGATATATCCATAGTCATTGAGGCTGCAATAAATTCACTTGGATAATAAGTTTTCAAATATGCTGTTTGATAAGATATAATTGCATACGCAGCAGCGTGACTTTTATTGAAACCATATTCTGCAAAGGGCTCTATTTTTAAAAAAATCCCAGCTGCCACCTCTTTGCTAATTCCATTTTTAACAGCACCAGCAATAAAATTTTGTTTTTGTTTTTCCAACTCAGATCTTTTTTTCTTTCCCATCGCTCTTCTTAAAATATCTGCCTGACCAGCAGTAAAACCTGATAATTTTTGTGCAATTTGCATTACTTGCTCTTGATATATAATTACACCATAGGTTGGTTTTAAAATATCTTCTAATAAAGGGTGTAAATAATCTGGTTCTTGTTTACCATGCTTACAATCATTATAAGTTGGGATATTGCTCATAGGACCTGGTCTATACAAAGCAACTAATGCAATTATGTCTTCAATATGATTAGGCTTCATATGAGTTAACGCTTCTCTCATTCCGGAACTTTCAATTTGAAATAGGCCAACTGTATTACCTGAAGATAACATTTCAAAAACTTTCTTATCCTCATAATTAATATTCTCAATATTAAAATCTTTCTCTTTTTTTTTTATTAAGTTTTGAGTGTTATTAATAACTGTTAATGTTTTTAATCCTAAAAAATCGAATTTAATTAATCCAGCATCCTCAGCTGAATACATATCAAATTGAGTTGAAGGCAATAGTAAATCAGCAGTTGTATCTTTATATAAAGGAACAACATCCTGTAATTTTCTGTCAGCTATTACAACCCCTGCTGCGTGAGTTGCAACATTTCTGTTCAATCCTTCCAGTTTTAAAGAAAGTTCTGTAAGTTTTTTTACTCTTGGATCATCTTTAATTATTTTTTGAAGTCTTGGCTCTCCAGCAATACATTCTGTTAAATTTTGAGGTCTTGAAGGATCAAAAGGTATCATTTTAGATATACTGTCAACAAAACCATATGATAACCCCAGGACTCTTCCAACATCTCTAATTACCATTCTAGCCTTCAATTTTCCAAAAGTAATTATATGAGCAACGCTATCCTTATACTTTTCAGTTAAATATTCAAAAACTTGGTCTCTTTTTTCCTCGCAAAAATCAATGTCAAAGTCTGGCATTGAAATACGATCAGGATTTAGAAATCTCTCAAAAATAAGATTAAATTTTATTGGATCAACATCTGTAATTAAAAGACACCATGCTACTAAAGAACCCGCACCGGATCCTCTTCCAGGCCCAACTGGGATATCATTTTTTTTTGCCCATATAATATAATCAGAAACAATTAGGAAATAGCTAGAGTATTTCATTTGAACAATGATATCTAGTTCATGATCTAATCTATCTTTGTAAAGTAAAAATTTTTCATTTTTTGAAAGATCTTCATCCTTAATATTAAAAATATTTTTGAATTTTTCTTTTAATCCATCTAAAGAATTTTTTTTTAATATCTCGTCTGCATTTCCACCTTTATCTGAACTAATATCTGGTAATATGGGTTTCGAAAAATGTGGTCGAAAATTACAACGATAAGGAAAATTATAATTATTTTCTAACGCTTCAGGTAAATCAGAAAATAATTCTGACATCTCAGAATTATCTTTTAAATAGTGCTGATTTGAGTATTTAATCCTATTTTTCTCATTTACGTAAGTTTTGTTTTTAATACAAATCAATGCATCATGAGCCTCATACATGTCTTTAACTGAGTAAAAAACTTCATTAGTGGCTATTATTGGTATTTTTAAATTTAAAGACCGCGATAGATTAAACTTTTCAAATGAAATCTCATTTTGATCTCCATGACGTTGAATTTCTATATAAAATTTATCACCATATTTTTGTTTGAGTTTAGAGTATAATTTTTCAATTTCTGAAAATTTTCCTTTATTGAATAATTGACCAACTAACCCATTTATTGTTCCTGATAAAATAGCAACTCCCTCATTATTCTCTAACAATTCTTGAAAATTTAAATGTGGATCGGAGGTTCCATCATTATTAAGATATGATAATGAAGATAATTCAATAATTCTTTTATATCCAATCTCATTCAATGCGAATAATGGTAATAAACCAATAGTTTCATCTAATTTAAAATTTATCTGAGTACCAATAATTGGTTGAGTTCCAACTTTAGATATCTTTTCTGCAAATTCTAGGGCACCACATAAATTCGATGTATCACATAAAGCTAGAGATTTAATTTTCTTTTCTTTAGATATTTCTTTTAAGTCATCAATTTTAATTGCTCCTTCACAGATTGAAAATTGAGAGTGTATTTTAAGATGATTAAAGTTTTGAATTTGAGACTCAGCCATTAATGGTTTTTATATTACCATTAACTATTTCCAACAAGCAATCTGACTTATTGGCAAAAAATCTATTATGAGTTGCAAATATTATTATTCTATTGGGCTTTATCTGTTTTTTTAAAAGCTTAAAAATTCCTTTTGCAGTCTCAATATCTAAACTTCCAGTAGGCTCATCTGCAAGAATAATTTGTGGATTGTTTATCAAAGCTCTTGCAATAGATACCCTTTGTTTCTCACCACCAGATAATTGTGAGGGGTAGTGATTTAATCTTTTTGCTAGGCCAACTTTTTTGAGCATTACTTTTGATATATTTGAAGCGTACTCTTTATCTTTACCACTTGCTAAACTGGCTAGGGTTAAGTTTTCTATTGCTGTGAAATCAGACAGAAGATTATCTTGTTGATAGATTATCCCGATTTTATTAGCTCTTAATAGATCATTTTTTTTAGAATTGTTTGGATCGATCTTTTTATTATCAATAATTATAGATCCTGAACTAGGTCGATCTATTAAGGATAATAAATTTAATAAAGTTGATTTACCTGAGCCTGAGGGTCCCATTAAAGAATAAATCTTTCCAGACTTAAATTTATATGAAATTTTTTTTAAAACATTTATTTTTTTTAAACTTAAAAAGGTTTTATTAATGTTTGATAACTGAATTAAATTACTCATATTTTAATGCTTTTATTGGATCTAGTTTGGCAGCTCTCATAGCTGGAAATATGGATACAATTATAGTTATAAAAATTGAACACAATGAAATAATAAAAATTGAAGATGGGTTTATTTCAGACGGCATTGTGCTTAGAAAGTATATTTCCTCAGGAAATAAACTTATGTTAAAAACATCACTTAGAAATTTTCTAACATTTTCAACATACATTGAAAATGTTACCCCTAATATTATTCCAAACAATGTAGCAGATGTACCTATTATTACCCCAACTAAAAAAAATATCTTTATGATAGATTTATTCAATACACCAATAGATTTTAAAATAGCAATATCTCTAGTTTTATTTTTTACCAATATCGTCAAGCCTGAAATAATATTAAAAGCTGCAACAATAATTATAAGAGATAATATGATAAACATCACATTGCGTTCTACTTTTAATGCTGAGAATAAAGAGCTATTAGTATCAGCCCAACTATATACAAAATCATTAGGAAATATTTTTTGAACGATCTCTTTTTGATTTTCAATATTTTGAGGATCTTTCAAATAAACTTCTAATTTTCTATCATTTTTTGAGAGATTCATAAATTCATCAAGAGTATCAATATTAATAAATGCTACATTATTATCGAAATCTGCTAAGCCACTTTCAAACAATGAAACAATAGTAAAGGTTTTTTTCTTTGGGATACTACCAATTATTGTGTCTACACCTGATGATGACATTATTGATACATCATCACCGACCTTAAGATTCAATGTGAAACTTAACTCTTTTCCTAAAGAAATATAGTTACCTGTTAAATTACTTTTATTCCCTATAAATGTTTTATCTTTAATTATCTTTAGTTTAGGAAAATCTTTTCTTGAATAACCTCTCAAAACAATACCTTTAGAAGTGTCTTTTTTAATTATTATTGCTTCTCCTGAGTTACTTAATATCATTTCACTCACGATAAGATTAAGATTAGTATTCTTTACTTTATCAATTTGAATTTGATTTTCATAAGTATCAACAGTTATATGGGCATTAAAACCAACTATCTTATTTATTAATTCGGATCTAAATCCATTCATTACCGACATCACAATAATTAAGACTGCAACCCCTAAGCTTATTCCAATAAATGAAAAAATAGATATAACATTTAAAAAGCCGTCTTTTTTTCTTGCTTTTAAAAATCTAAATGTAATTTCTTTTTCTAGAGTTGAAATCAATTGTGAGCTTTTTGTTTATTTATAATCTTAATAATTTCTTTTAAATTAATTTTTTGAGTTTCATTATTTATTTCTTTGAATTCAAATAAATCACCTTCGGTTTGTTTTCCAATAATTATTTGATAAGGAGCACCAATCAAATTCATTTTTTTTATTTTTGAGGATAAATTCTCATCAGTATCATCAATAATCGTATCGATATTATTTTGATTTAATTCAAAACTGATTTTGTTTGCTTTATCAAGTGCAGATGTATCATTTTTATTAATCATAGGAATTATTGCAATATCATATGGTGCAACAGAAATTGGCCATTTCATGATTTCATTTTTTTCATCATATTTTGCCTCAATAATTGCACCAACTAACCTTGAAACCCCTATTCCGTAAGATCCCATTTTTACATAGTCTTTTTTACCTCCAGGTAAATCAACTGCTGCATCCATTGGTTTAGAGTATTTGTCTCCAAAATAAAAAATATGACCAACTTCTATACCTTTTGTTTTCAATCTATTTTTCTCTGAAACTTTTTCATTAAACTCATCCTCTTTAAATTTATCATCAGTAACTGAGTAAAATTTTTCATATTGATTTCTCAGTTCAATTAGGGATTTAAAATCAAGTTTTGTTCCCTCAAAATTTAAGTCAAATATTCTTTTATCTGCATAAATTTTACTCTCTCCAGTTTCTGCTAGGATAATAAATTCATGAGAAAGATTTCCACCGATCGGACCTGTGTCAGCTGCCATCGGAATTGCTGTAAGATCTAATCTTTTAAAAGTTTTTAAATAAGATAAGAAAAATTTATTATATGAAAATAAAGCGTCTTCATCAGAAATGTCAAAAGAGTATGCGTCCTTCATATAAAATTCCCGACATCGCATAATTCCAAATCTTGGTCTAATTTCATCTCTAAACTTCCATTGAATATGATAGAGAAGTTGAGGTAATGATTTATATGATTTTAGAGAAGATCGAAAAATATCAGTGACTAATTCCTCATTTGTTGGTCCATAAAGCATTTCTCGATCTTGACGATCCTTAATTCGTAACATTTCCTCGCCATAATCCTCATAACGCCCACTCTCTTTCCAAATCTCGCTAGATTGAATTGTGGGCATTAGTATTTCTTGTGCACCAATTTTATTTTGCTCTTCTCTAACGATTCTCTCAATTTTTTTCATTACTTTGAAACCTAAAGGCAACCAAGAATATATACCTGCTGAAGATTGTTTTATCATACCAACTCTTAACATTAGCTGGTGAGACTTTATCT
>CACGNF010000005.1 GCA_902574345.1 uncultured Pelagibacteraceae bacterium | reverse complement strand
TTAATTAGAGGGCTTAAAACATTAAAATTACAGAATTCATTGGCAAAATTAATACCAAAATATAAATTTACCTCAGGAATAAAACTTTCAGTTGATGTTGATCCAATAAGCTTCAATTAATCAAAAAAAACTGCTTTTTTTGACAAACGTGTTACTTGAAGACCAATTGGTCATGTGTTAATTAACTCGGGAATTATTAATAAATCTTCAATATTTAATAGGTATAAATTTGAGTAAAAATAAAGAATTTTCCAGCACTTCTGCTAGTAGATATTCTTTGGCTTTATACGAACTTGCCAAAGAAGCAAATTTACTTTCCCAGATTGAAGAAAATTCTGTGGCATATTTAAACTTAATCGATCAAAGCAAAGAGTTTAACAGTTTTTTAAAGGACCCAACTTTAGGTCAAAATGTTTTAACAGATATTAATAATAAGATTTCTAATAACTTCAAATTAGAAAATTTATTTAGAAATTTTTTAAATTTTTTGATTTTAAAAAGAAGATATTTTTATACTGAAAAAATTTTAAAAAGTTTTATTCAAACATGTTCTGAGAAAAGAGGTGAGTTAAAAGCTGAAATTAAATCTGCAAAATCCTTAACTCAAGATGAGATAAAAAAAATTACAGATGAGCTATCAAACAATTTTAAATCAAAAATTAAGTTAAGCTATAAACAAGATGAAAGTTTAATTGGAGGTTTGATTGTGCAAGTTGGAAGTACTATGATTGATACTTCTATAAAAAGTAAATTACAACAAATTGAAAATAGAATGATAGAGGTATAATATGGATATCAATCCTTCAGAAGTCACAAAAATATTAAAAGAACAAATCAAAAATTTTGGTGAAAAAGCTGAAATTTCTGAGGTTGGTCAAGTTTTATCAGTTGGAGATGGTATAGCTAGAATTTATGGCCTAGACAATGTTCAGGCTGGTGAAATGGTAGAATTTTCTGATGGATCAAAAGGTATGGCTTTAAATTTGGAAAGTGAAAATGTAGGTGTTGTAATTTTTGGAGATGATCGAAATATTAAAGAAGGAGATGTAGTAAAAAGAACTGGAAGTATTGTTGATACTCCTGTTGGAAAAGAATTATTAGGAAGAGTCGTAGATGGTTTGGGAAATCCAATTGATGGAAAAGGACCATTAGACAAAAGTGTTAAAAAAAGTAGAGTTGAAGTTAAGGCTCCTGGTATCATTCCAAGACAGTCTGTAAGCGAACCAATGCAAACAGGTTTAAAATCAATTGATAGTCTAGTTCCGATTGGAAGAGGTCAACGAGAATTAATTATTGGAGATCGACAAACTGGTAAAACTGCAGTGGCAGTTGACACAATCATTAATCAAAAAAAGATAAACGAGTCTGGAGATGAAAAACAAAAACTTTATTGTATTTATGTTGCGGTTGGTCAAAAAAGATCAACTGTAAGACAAATTCAAAAAACTTTAGAGGAAGCTGGTGCAATGGAATATACAACTATAGTTGCCGCGACAGCATCAGACTCAGCTCCACTTCAATTTTTGGCTCCATACACGGGTTGTGCAATGGGAGAATATTTTAGAGACAATGGAATGCATGCTCTGATTATTTATGATGATCTGTCTAAGCAAGCAGTTGCTTACCGGCAAATGTCACTGATCTTAAGAAGACCACCAGGTAGAGAAGCATACCCAGGTGATGTATTTTATCTTCATAGTAGATTATTGGAAAGGGCTGCTAAATTAAGCGATGATCACGGTGGAGGTTCATTAACAGCTCTTCCTATTATTGAAACTCAGGGGGGAGATGTTTCTGCTTATATTCCAACTAATGTAATTTCAATTACTGATGGACAAATTTTTTTAGAAACTGAGTTATTTAACCAAGGTATAAGACCAGCAATTAATGTTGGTTTATCTGTTTCTAGGGTCGGATCAGCGGCACAAACAAAAGCTATGAAAAAAGTATCAGGATCAATGAAACTCGAATTGGCACAATATAGAGAAATGGCAGCTTTTGCTCAATTTGGATCTGATTTAGATGCCTCAACTCAACAGCTTTTAAATCGAGGATCAAAATTGACTGAGCTATTAAAACAAAAACAATACTCACCAATGACGGTAGCTGAACAGGTGATATCTGTATTTTGTGGAGTAAAGGGATATTTAGACGATATTGATTTAAAAGATATTGCTGACTTTGAGAATAGAATCATTGAACGATGTAAATCTGATAAACCAGAGTTAATACAATCTATTTTAAGTTCTGGTAAGTTAGAGGAAGAAACTGAAAAAACTTTAATTGAAATAATTACCAATCTTAAGAAAAACTTTAAATCTTAATTAATTTATGGCTAGTTTAGACGATCTAAAAAAAAGAATAACAAGTGTAAAATCTACACAAAAAATTACTAAAGCTATGAAAATGGTAGCTGCAGCTAAACTAAAAAGAGCTCAAGATAGTGCAGAAAAAGGAAGGCCATATTCTGAAAAAATGAATAATATAATTTTAAATTTATCTAGCGGCATCTCTGACAAAGAAACAGCTCCTAAATTACTATCTGGATCAGGGAAAGAACAAGTTTATCTTTGCGTTGTGTTGACGTCAGATAGAGGTTTATGTGGTGGTTTTAATGCGAATATAATTAAAAAAGCTAAAAGTTTTTTTGGTAAATTGAACAAAGAGGGTAAGGAATTGAAGATTATTACTGTTGGTTCTAAAGGTAACGATCAGTTAAAAAGAGTATATGGAAATAAAATTATTGAGAACATTTCTTTTAAAAATTCAAAAAACGCAAATTACTTTGATGCAGAAAAAGTTGGAAAAATTATAATTGAAAAGTTTCAAAAAGAAGAATTTGATATTTGTACCATTTTTTACAATCAATTTAAAAACGTAATAACTCAAATACCTCAGGCCCAACAAATCATCCCGTTAAATACAAAAAGTGATGATCAAAATAATTCAGAAGATAACTACGAATTTGAACCAGATGAGGATGAAATTTTAAGTAATTTATTACCAAAAAATATTTCGACGCAAATATTTAAAGCGATGTTAGAAAATTCAGCTAGCGAGCAGGGTGCGAGAATGAGTGCGATGGATAATGCAACTCGAAACGCAGGTGAAATGGTCGATAAACTTACTATTGAGTATAATAGAAGTCGTCAGGCAGCAATTACAAAAGAACTAATAGAGATAATATCAGGAGCAGAAAGTTTATAATTATGAGCAAGGGAATAATAACACAAGTTATAGGAGCGGTTGTTGATGTAAAGTTTGAAGGTGATTTACCAGAGATATTAACAGCTTTAGAATGTAAAAATGGAAATAATAGATTAGTACTTGAAGTAGCACAACACTTAGGAGAGTCGACTGCAAGAACTATTGCGATGGACGCTACCGAGGGATTAAAAAGAGGTGATGAGGTAATAAATACGAATGCTCCAATTAAAGTGCCGGTAGGACCTGAAACTTTAGGAAGAATTATAAATGTTGTTGGAGAGCCAATAGACGAAAGAGGAGAAGTAAAAACAAAAGAAAATTGGCCAATCCATAGACCAGCTCCAGAATTTAACGATCAATCAACCGAAACAGAAATACTTGTAACTGGTATCAAAGTTATTGATCTTTTAGCTCCATATGCAAAAGGAGGAAAGATAGGTTTGTTTGGTGGTGCGGGTGTTGGAAAAACTGTTTTAATCATGGAATTGATAAACAATGTTGCTAAGGCCCATGGTGGCTTTTCAGTTTTTGCGGGCGTAGGTGAAAGAACTAGAGAAGGAAATGATCTTTATCATGAAATGATGGAGTCAGGGGTAATAAAATCTGAAGGACCTGGTTCTAAAGCAGCTTTAGTTTATGGACAAATGAATGAACCTCCGGGAGCAAGAGCAAGAGTGGCACTTACAGGATTAACTGTAGCAGAATATTTTAGAGATCAAGAAGGACAAGATGTTCTATTTTTTGTTGATAATATATTTAGGTTTACCCAAGCGGGTTCTGAGGTATCAGCATTATTAGGAAGAATACCTTCTGCTGTAGGATATCAGCCAACGTTAGCGACTGATATGGGAAATTTACAAGAGAGAATCACTACAACCAATAAAGGCTCTATTACATCAGTACAGGCAATTTATGTGCCTGCTGATGACTTAACTGATCCTGCACCAGCAACCTCATTTGCTCATTTAGATGCAACAACTGTACTTTCAAGACAAATAGCTGAAATAGGTATTTATCCTGCAGTTGATCCACTAGACTCAACTTCAAGAATTCTTGATCCTAGAATTGTTGGTGATGAGCATTATCGAGTAGCTCGTGAAGTACAAAAAATATTACAAACATATAAATCGTTGCAAGATATTATAGCTATTTTAGGTATGGATGAATTATCAGAGGAAGATAAACTAGTCGTAGCAAGAGCTAGAAAAATTCAAAGGTTTTTATCTCAACCTTTCTTTGTGGCTGAGGTATTTACAGGATCACCAGGAAAACTAGTTGATTTAGAGTCAACGATTAAAGGTTTCGATGCAATTTGCAAAGGTGAATATGATCATCTTCCGGAAGCAGCATTTTATATGGTTGGAACCATTGAAGAGGCCATCGAAAAAGCTGAAAAAATGTCTGAAGATGCAGCAGCTTAATGAGTGATGAATTTAAAATAGAAATAGTTAATCCGGAGAAATCCTTCTTATCAAAAGAGGATGTTAATGAGGTAGTTGTTCCTGCATTTGAGGGAGAAATGGGAATACTGAAAGATCATATTTCCATAATTTCATTTTTAAAACCGGGTATTATTACGATACAAGCAAAATCTGGGGAAGAAAAGTATTATGTTGAGGATGGAATTATCGAATTTAAAAATAATACTTTATCCATTTTAACTAGCTATATCCTTAATTTAAAAGATATTGAGAAAAATAAATTGCTGGAATTATTAAAAAATGCAGAGGAAGAATCTAATAAACCAGAAATTAGTGATCAATTGAAATATTTGGCTGATCAAAAAGTTGAAACTTTAAAGTCTATCAATTAATTATTATTTTTATTTTTTCTTTAAGTTCTTTATATACATGATATTTGAAATCCACTACCACTTCAGTTATTTTATCTAATTCAATCCATTTCCACTCTAAAAATTCTGGTTTATTTGTTTTAATATTTATATCTTCATCTTTACCCAGGTATCTCATTAAAAACCATTTTTGTTTTTGTCCCTTGTATTTACCTTTCCAAATAATACCCAATAAATTTTTTGGTAGCTCGTAGGTAATTGTGCCTTCTATTTCTGTTACAAGCTCTACATTTTTGATACTAGTCTCTTCCTCTAATTCTCTATAAGCAGCAGCTAAAAAATCTTCCCCGTCATCTACACCTCCTTGTGGCATTTGCCAAAAATTTTTTGGATTATCAATTCGTTTTGCTACAAAAACTTTATTTTCTTTGTTAAGGACAACAATTCCCACTCCACTTCTAAGTGGTAGATTTCTGAATTTTTCTTCCATATTAGCCTTTGAGAAGTTTGATGGCGTATTCTAACTGATTGTCAGTTTCAGTTTTGATTCTGAAATCATCGTTTTCCTCATCAATTTCTATATCTGGAGATACACCAACTTCAGAAATAGATTTTCCAGAAGGAAGATAATATTTAGCTACTGTAAGCCTAATTGCTCCATCATTTTTAAGGGGTATGATAGATTGCACTGACCCTTTACCATAACTATTTTCACCTAATAAAATTGCTCTTTTGTGATCTTTAAGGGCTCCTGCAACTATTTCTGATGCTGAAGCCGATCCATAGTTAATTAGAACAATTAAGACCTTTCCATTTGTAAGGTCACCTTTTTTTGCAAACCATTTTCTATTTTCAGAAGGTTTTCTACTTTTTGTGGAAACGATCTCTCCATTATCTAAAAAAAAGTCGGAGATTTTTATTGCTTGAGAAAGTAGTCCGCCAGGATTGTTTCTCAAATCTAAAATGTATGACTTAACATCTTTATTTTTTTCTAACTTTTTAATTTCTCTTTCTATTTGTTTACCACTATTTTCATTAAATGAGGTTAGTCTTAAATAACCTATACTTTTTTCTAAAATGTCAGCTTTAACAGATTGAATTTGTATAATCTCTCTTACAACATTAAATATTAGAGCTTTTCTCTCTCCACGTCTTCGAATTGTGAGTTCAATTCCTGATCCAACTGGCCCTCTCATTAAATCAACAGCCTCGCTTAGAGATTTACCCTGAACTTGAACATCATTAATTTTAACAATATAGTCGCCTGCTTTAATCCCTGCTCTAGATGCTGGCGTGTCATCTATAGGAGAAATGACTTTTACAACACCTGACTCCATACTCACCTCAATACCAAGACCTCCAAATTCACCACTAGTCTCAGTCTGCATTTCATTAAATATTTCTGGAGACATGTATGCTGAGTAAGGATCAAGAGATTGTAGAAGACCATTGATTGCAGAGTCCATACTCTCAGATTGATTAATTTCATCTACATATTCTTTATTGATTTTTTCAAGCACTTCTCCAAATAAATCAATTTTTTTGTAAATATCATTTTCAGCAGAATTCACTTGTTGGAATAGAAAATAAAATAAAAATAATGTTAAGACTTTTTTCATTAGATAATTAATTTTTCTTTAGGTATTAGCTCAGACCACATTTTTTCAAGTTCATAAAATTTTCTTTTTTCTGGGTGAAAAATATGAACAATTAAGTCTATACCATCAATTAATTTCCATTCAGTACTATCCGTGCCCTCAATTTTTGAATTTTTTATGCCATTATCTTTAAATTTTTCCAAAACTTGCTCAGATAAAGATTGTATGTGCCTAGATGAAGTGCCGCTCGCAATAATCATAAAATCAGCCATAGAACTCTTGTCTTTAAGATCTATGCTTATTATGTCTTGAGCTTTGTTAATATCCAATGTTTTGATGATAGAATTTTTAAGATCTGAAATTTTATCCATTAATTAATTTTAGACTATCAAATTTTCCTTAATTGAGAAGACGAAATATTGACTTTATTAAAATTAACAAATTTAAATTTTTCACTTTTGAGGGTTTTATATGTCTTTGAATTTAATGATTTTTTCTTATATCCGTATCTATCAAAAACTAAAATATTACACTTTTCTGAAATCTGTTTCCATTTATGCCATTTATGGAAATTAACTAAATTATCTGCACCCATTAAGAAAAAAATTTCATTTTTTTTATTTTTGTTAAAGTAATTAATTAGATTTATTGTTTTATTTGATTTAATTTTGTTTTCATAAAATTTGACCTCAATAAATTTATTTTTTTTAATAATCTTTTTACATCCTTTAATTCTAGATTGCAGGCTTAAAGAACTTTTTATTTTAAAAGGATTTTTTTTTGTAATGGCCCATATAATCTTTTCAAGTTTAAATCTTTTTACTGCCTCTTTAGATATAGCTAGATGACCATTGTGAGCAGGATCAAATGAACCACCTAAAATTCCAATTTTTTTTTTTTTCAAATTCAAGTTACTTCCTTACTTGGCCTTTGCTAGTGACTTGATATTTGTAGGAAATAAGTTGATTAAGTCCTACGGGACCTCTAGGTGGAAGTGTGTTGGTTGAGATTCCCACTTCACCACCAAACCCGAATTCACCTCCATCTGCAAATTGTGTTGAAGTATTGTGCATAGCTATTGAACTTTTTACCTCACTTAAAAATTTTTTTGCTGCTTTTTTGTTTTGAGTAATAATACAATCCGTATGCATGGTTCCATATTTGTTAATATGCGTTATAGCTTCATCTATATTTTTTACTGATTTCACAGATACAACAGGTGACAAATATTCTTTTGACCAATCTTTTATTGAAGCTTTCTGAATTTTTTTATCATAAAGTTTTCTTATCTTATTATCACCAATAATTTTGCATCCATTTTCTTCTAAATTTTTTAAAATTTTATTTCCAAATTTCTTGATTATTTTTTCGTGCAAAAGAATTGTTTCGGTTGCTCCACATATTGCGGTATTCCTCATTTTAGCATTTTGAACTATTTTATTTGCAATCTTAGGATTTGCATTTTTGTCTACATAAGAATGACAAACACCTTCCAAATGACCAATTGTTGGAACAGATGACAAATCCTGTACTTTTTTAACTAAACCTTTTCCACCTCTTGGAATTATTACATCAATAAATTTACTCATTTTTTGTAGAAGAAAATCAACAACACTTCTTTCTTTAAGTTTTAAAAACTGAACAAAATTTTCATCAACATTATTTTTCTTTAGTGATTTTCTAAAAAATTTGGTGAGAATAAGATTAGAATAATATGCTTCAGATCCACCTTTTAAAATGACGGCATTTCCAGACTTAAAACATAACGATGCAACATCTGCTGTAACATTGGGTCTACTTTCGTATATAACGCCGATTACACCAATAGGTATAGATACTTTTGATATTACTAAACCATTTGGCCTTTTCCATTTTTCTAAAATGACATTTGTCGGATCCCTTAAACTAATAATTTTTTTTATAGAATTGGTTATCGCAATTATTTTTTTGTCATTTAATATCAATCTTTGGATTAAATTATTTTTAATACCTTTTTTACAGGCATTCTTAATATCTTTTTTATTTTCATTAATTATCAATTTTTTGTTTTTTAAGATCAGAAGACGATAATCTTTCAGAACTTTATCCTTTTTTTTTGTACTTAATCTTTTATTAATAGCTTTTTTGGATCTTTTTCCGATATCAGTTAGTAGCTTTTGCATTAAACCTCGACCATATCATCTTTATGAACAACTTCAGATTTTGTTATATATCCAAGTTTTTTTTTAATTTCATTTGAGTGACAACCCATTATCTTATTTATTTCTTCAGATGAAAAAGAGCTTAGACCTCTCGCAAATTCTTTATTTTTAGTATCTAGAATCTTTATATGATCACCTTTGTTAAATTTCCCTGATAAATTAATAATCCCTGCTGCTAATAAACTTTTACCACCAACTAGTGCTTTTTTAGCGCCATCATCTATGACAAGAGTTCCTTTTGGTGAAACAGAACTTATTATCCATTTTTTTCGTGCATGTAATTTAGATATTCTTGACTCAAATAAAGTACAAATATTTTTTTTTTCAATTTGTTGTATTGGATTTGAATATAATCCGTTTGCAATAATCATATTACATCCTGCCAAATTACAAATTTTTGCAGCTTCAATTTTGGTATTCATTCCACCCTTACCAAACTCTGTTACCCCTTTTATGTAAATTTTTTTCATATCTTTGTCTAGATTATTCACTTTTTTTATTAATTTTGCGTCTTTAAATAATTTTGGATTTTTTGTAAAAAGACCATCTACATCGGATAATAATATTAAAGTATCGGCATTAGTTATCTGTGCAACACGAGAGGCAAGTCTATCATTATCACCATATTTTATTTCTGACGTTGCAATTGTATCATTTTCATTAACGATCGGTATGTAGTCCAACTTAAATAAGTTCTCAAATGTCCTTTTAGCATTTATTGATCTTCTTCTCTCCTCGGTATCATCCAAAGTTAGCAAAATTTGTGAAATGTTAATCTTTAATTTTGAAAAAGTTTGAGAAAATAAATTCATAAGTTCAATTTGACCTACAGAGGCTATTGCTTGACTTTTATCAAGTTTTAAATTTGATTTATTGTAATTCATCTTTTTACATCCAAGTGCAATTGCTCCAGAACTTACAATGATAATCTTTTTATTTTTAGATTTTAGTTTTTGAATATCTTTTGCAAAAGAAGATAGCCATTTTTTTCTTATTTTTTTTTTACCATCCACAATCAGTGATGATCCAATTTTTATTACTATAATTTTTGAATTTTTAAGATGCATAACCAACTAATTTTGCTTTAATTTTGGAAATGTATTTTTTCTTTATTGTGGAAATTGTGATAATTTCTGACTTAGTGATTTTTTTTAAATTTTTCTCAATTTTTTTCATTTCTTTATCATCAATTAAATCAGTTTTATTTAAAACAATAAGCTCTCTTTTTTTTGCAAGTTTAGAACTATAGCTCTTTAATTCTTTTTTTACCTGGTTGTAACTTTTTTTTATATCATCGTTTGTGATATCGATCATGTGTAAAAGAGATTTACACCTCTCTATATGTTTTAAAAATTGTATCCCTAAACCAGTTCCCTTATGCGCCCCCTCTACCAATCCGGGAATGTCTGCAATTGTAACTTCTTTATCATCATAGCTTGCCACACCAAGATTAGGATTTAATGTTGTAAATTCATAATTTGCAATTTTAGGATTAGCATTTGTAATAGCTGCTAGTAAGCTTGATTTACCAGCATTAGGTAATCCTATTATTCCAACATCTGCAATTGTTTTTAATTGAAGCCATATGGTAAATTCTTCACCTCGAGTACCTTTAGTAAATTTTCTTGGAGCTCTATTTGTTGAACTTTTGAATCTAGTATTGCCTAAACCACCTTTACCACCTGAAGCAGCCACAAACTCCTCTCCAATTTTTATAAAGTCAAAAATTAAGGTTTTATTATCTTCTTCAAAAACCTGAGTACCTAACGGAACTTTGAGAATGAGATCATCTCCACTTTTACCAGTCCGGTTTTGTCCAGCACCATTGTTGCCTCTTTTTGCTTTATGATGTTGTTGATATCTAAAATCGATTAAAGTATTTAAATTTCTCTCAGCTTTTAAAATTACCGAACCACCTTTACCACCATCGCCACCGTCTGGTCCGCCATACTCGATAAATTTTTCTCTTCTAAAACTTGGAGAGCCATCACCCCCATTGCCAGCTTTAATATAAATTTTTACTTGATCTAAGAATTTCATAATACAACGCTATTTTGAGTTGTAATATTAATTGGGTTTTACTGAAACAAAAGTTCTATCGGATTTTGTTTTTTTAAAAACAACTTTACCTTTTATTACTGAAAAAATTGAGTGATCTTTACCCATACCCACATTTTCTCCTGGAAATATCTTAGTACCTCTTTGTCTAACAATTATGTTGCCAGGAATAACATTTTGACCACCATATTTTTTTACACCAAGTCTTCTGCCGGCACTATCTCTACCGTTCCTTGATGATCCACCAGCTTTTTTCGTAGCCATATTTTATTCCTTTATTTACTTAATTCCTTTTTTTCAGAATCTTTTTTTGTTGGTTTAGAAATCTTCTCAGCTTCAGATAAAATCTTACCATCTTTTGAAAAAATTTTATTTATTCTAATCATAGAATATTCTTGTCTATGACCATTTTTTCTTCTTGAGTTTTGTCTTCTTCTCTTTTTAAAAATAAGTACAGTTCTATTTTTGCTGTTTTTTATTAGGTTTGCTTCAACTTTGGCACCTTGAATTGTTGGCGAACCAATTTCTATTACTTTATTATCACCATATGCCAATATATCCTTAAACTCAATTTTAGTGTCGGATTTTGAATTTGGTAATTTTTCAATTTTTAAAATTTCACCAGACTTCACTTTATATTGTTTACCACCTGATTGTATAACTGCGTATGACATAAAATAGATTTTTTATCAGGCAATATAGTCAGGGCATTTCTTTAGTCAAGCTTATTAACTAAAAATTATCCTTTAAATCTCTCAATTTTGAAAAACTTTCTAAATCTTTTGCTTTAAGAAATATATTACATTCTAATTCATCAGCTAAAGTACTTGGTATTGTTGGTAATGCATTTTTAAGTTTCTTGTTAATCTCTAGTATTTTATTTTTTAATTTTAAATTACCAGAGTCATTAGCGATACAAAAATTTGAGTTTTGTAAAGTGTATTCATGGCCACAATATATTTCTGTATCTTTTGGTAATGATTTAATTTTTTTGAGTGAATTATACATTTGTTCGTAGGTGCCTTCAAAAATTCTGCCACATCCTAAAGAGAATAGAGTATCACCTGTGAAAATTTTTTTTTCTTTAAAAAAATGAAAAGCGATATGACCAGATGTATGACCTGGAACATGATAAATTTTTGCCTCAAAATTGTTTTGTTTCCATATTTGGTTATCCTCTAGAGATATATCAATCTCAGGTATACGATTTTTATCTCCAATAAATCCAACCACCTTAGAATTATATTTTTTTTTTAATTCAATATTTCCACCCACATGATCGTAATGATGGTGTGTATTAAGTATGAATTTTAAATTTATTTTTGAGTTATCAAGATAATTAATTATTGGTGCAGACTCGCTAGGGTCAATAACACAAGCAGTTTGATTTTCTTCATCAATAATCAAGTAGCTATAATTATCCTGTAGACATTTAATAATTTCAATTTTCATTTATTTTTCTATTAAAAATATACCAAGTTCTCCAAATAAATTTTTAAAAATAAGATTTGAGTTGTTAATATCAGAAACATTTTCATTAATTAACGCTAAAGATTTAAAAATTTTAAAGTCGATAATCTTAGAAAATCTGACAAAATCTTTTATCGTGCACATATGAATGTTTGGTGTGTTATACCAATCATGAGGTAAAGAGTTTGTAATTGGCATTGTTCCTTTAAATAATAAATTTAATCTTACTTTCCAATGCCCAAAATTTGGAATAGTTACTATAGCTTTGTTACCAACTCGTAAAAGCTCTCTAATTACAGTCTCAGGATTTATAAAAGCTTGTAAAGTTTGTCCAAGAACAACATACTCAAAAGAGTCATTTGGAAATTGCTTTAAATCAAATTCTGCATTCCCCTCAATAACAGTCAGCCCTTTAGCAATACAAATTTGCACTTTTTCTTTTGAAATTTCAATTCCTCTGATATTAGCGTTTTTATTTGTCTTTAAAAATTCCATTAAAGCTCCATCATCACATCCTACATCAAGAACTTTTGCATCTTTCTCAATCAAATCTGAAATAATTTTATATTCTGGTTTCATGAATTTTTTTCTGCATAAGATTTATCTAAAAAATTTTTTAGAGCTTTTAAGAAATCAGGAACATTAAGCAAAAAAGAATCGTGGCCTTTATCAGACTCAATTTCAACAAAACCTACATTTGCACCAACTGCGTTTAAGGCAATTACAATGTCTTTATTTTCCTGTGTTGGATAAAGCCAATCTGAGGTAAACGATATTATAAAAAATTTCGCTTTTGTATTTTTAAAAGCATCAGATAAATTTCCATTAAATTGTTTTACTAAATCAAAATAATCCATTGCTCTAGTAATATACAAATAGCTATTAGCATCGAACCGATCTACAAATACCGAACCTTGGTATCTAAGATAACTTTCAATTTGAAAGTCAGCATCAAAACCAAATTTTAAATCATCTCTTTCTTGAAGTTTTCTACCAAATTTTTCTTGAAGCCCTTTTTTTGAGAGATAAGTAATATGTGCAGCCATTCTGGCTACAGCTAATCCTTTATCGGGTACAATATTTTTTGAATTATAATCTCCATCAGACCAATTATGATCTGCCGCGATGGCTTGTCTGCCAAGTTCATTAAAAGCAATATTTTGCGCAGAATGGCTTGAAGTACAAGCAATTGGTATTGCTGTTTTAGCTTTATCAGGATAATTACTAATAAATTGTAGCACTTGCATTCCACCCATTGAACCACCTACAACTGAAAAAAGTTTTTTTATTCCAAAAAAATCCAACAAATTAATTTGTGCATTCACCATGTCATTAATTGTGATGACTGGAAAATCTGTCCCGTAAATTTTTTTTGTCTTGGGATTTTCATGGCTAGGCCCAAAAGATCCCATACACCCACCTATTACATTTGCACAGATTACAAAATACTTATCTGTATCTATCGACTTGCCAGAGCCTACCGCATAAGACCACCAACCATCCTTTTTGGTCACTGGATTTATACCTGTTACAAATTGATCACCTGTTAAAGCATGAAATACTAAAATTGCGTTATCTTTTTCATTATTGAGTGAGCCATAAGTTTCATACGCTAAAGGAAAATTATTAATAGTCTGACCACAATCTAATTTGAGTGGTTTTTCAACAATCAACGTTTTTATATTTTGTTTTATATTCATAATAAAAGCTGAAAGTTGAATTGTGAGAAAAAAAACTTTTTTAGCGGTTTTTTTAAAGCGCTCGCAATTCAGGTAAATCAGCGCATAAATTTTGTACTAGAAGTTATTTAGTATGTCAATTTTTAAAAATAATTACACTTAAACTATATAAAAAAATGTTTTTTTATTTATAAAGAGCATAAAATTTATAAAAGTTGGCTACCATGAGATTTAAGAAATTAAATATTGAAACCTATGAACCTGGTAAATCCAGTCTTAAGAGATTTCATCAAGTTATAAAGCTATCTGCAAATGAGTCAGCCTTAGGTGTCAGCTCAAAGGCTAAAAAGATTTTGTCTAATAAAAATTTAAGTTTTTTTAGGTACCCAGATGGCAAGTCTAATGCCTTAAGAAGACAAATATCTAAAAAGTTTAAATGCAATGAAGATAGAATTATTTGTGGCGCTGGATCTGATGAGGTTATTCAAATGCTATGTCAATTATTTTTGAATCCTAAGGATGAAGTTATTCTTCCTCAGTATAGTTTTTTAATGTACAGGATATATGCTAAAATAGTTGGTGCAAAAGTTATTTTTGCTAAAGAAAATAATTTCAAAGTATCAATTCCAGAAATTATTAAAAATGTTTCAAAAAAAACAAAAATTGTTTTTTTAGCAAATCCTAATAATCCAACCGGAACATACCTAACAAGTTCTGAGCTTTTAGAACTTAGAAAAAAATTGAGAAAAAATATTCTGCTAGTAGTGGATGATGCATATGCAGAATATATGAAAAATAATGATTATAAAAGTGGATTAAAATTATTTAAAAATAAACAAAATGTCTTTATTTTAAGAACATTTTCTAAAATATATGGTTTATCCTCTCTAAGAGTAGGGTGGGGATATGGTTCAAAAAAAATTATTAAAGCACTGAATGTTATTAAGCCACCTTTTAATGTTAATGAGGTAGCACAAAAAGCTGCCATTGAGTCTCTTAAGGATACTAAGTTTATAACTCGTTCAGTTAAACACAATATTATTTATGCAAAAAAATTGAAAAATTTTCTTAACCAATATGGAATTAATTCAAATAATATATCGGCCAATTTTTTATTATTAAATTTTGAGAAATGTAAATTTAAAGCGAAATATTTTTATGAAAAATTAAAGATGAAAGGAATTATCTTAAGATCAACGGAAAATGGATACAATATAAAAAATATGTTACGATTAACCATTGGATCAAAAACAGATAATTTAAAATTTATGCGAGCAGTAAAAGGAATGTTTAATTAATGAAAAATGTGCTCATCATCGGCTGTGGTTTGTTAGGATCTTCGTTAGTAAAAAGAATTGCAAAAAAAAAATTAGCAAAAAAAATTTTCATTTTTGAAAAATCTAAAAAAAATATATCAAAGATCAAAAGACTAAAGTTGCCAGGAATTCTTGTAAATAAACTACAAGAGGTAGTTGCAAAATCAAATCTAATCATTTTTTGTACGCCAATGAGTGAATACAAAAAGATGATATTAAGACTAAATAATAATTTTAATTCAAAACAAATTATTACTGATGTTGGTTCGTCAAAAATAGAATCTTCAGAAATAATTAAAAGAAATTTAAAAAAAAAAATATCCTGGATTCAAAGTCATCCTATAGCTGGATCAGAAGTAAGTGGGCCTGAGCATGGTAAGGAAAATCTGTTTGAAAATAAGTGGTGTGTATTGATTAAAAATAAGAAAATAAATATGAAACATTTAAAATTTTTAAATTCTTTTTGGAAAAAAATGGGTTCAAAAACTGTGATCATGAATGCGGAAAGACACGATAAAATATTTTCAATTACAAGCCATTTACCACATTTAATAGCTTACAATTTGGTTAAATCAGCTCAAGATTTTGAGAAAAAGCAAAAATATGACTTAATTAAATATAGTGCAGGTGGATTAAGAGATTTTTCAAGAATCGCTGCATCAAATGAAATTATGTGGAGAGACATTTTTTTTGATAATAAAAAAAATGTTTCAAGAGCAATTGATATATTTATCAAAAATTTAAGATCTTTTAAGACAGACATTAATTCAAAAAATAATAAATCAATTCTTAAAAAATTAATTCAAACAAAAAAAGTTAGGTCTAAAATAATCAAATTAAAACAGGATGTAAATAAACCTGACTTTGGTAGAGATTAATAATTACCAATATTACTTACTTTTTTAACTTTTAGATTTGCAGTTTTATCAATTAATTCAATTGTTTGTTTAGTTGGCATTACTACCACCTTCTTTTTTGGTCCATAAGCATGAATAAATTTAGACTTACTTAAACACATACCGACATGTCCTTTCCAAAATATTATATCTCCTTTACTTAAATTTTTACCTTTTTTTCTTTTACAAATCTTTATCTGATTTTTTGTATCTCTTGGAAAAAATATTCTGTTATAATAAAAGTAAATTTGGATCAAAGCAGAGCAATCAATACCATCAGATGTTTTTCCACCCCATAGATATTTACTACCTTTAAATAATTTCATTATTTTTAAATAATCTTTTTCAAGATGATCAATTTTGACAATATCACTTTTTTTTATCCATCTGTCCTTTTTAAACTCAATTAGCCTTTTATTTTTGTTTAAAACCGATATGCTAGATGCAAAGAAAAGATAATTTTTTGTTGGTAAAAACTTATTTTTCTTTTTAATAAATATTCTAGATTTTGTTTTTTTTATCTTAAAAGTCGGCTTAAAATTTTTATAAAAATAATTTTTTTTAATATAACCAATATAATTGTCAAAATTAGTTTTAATCTTAACCCAGTTTTTTTGATTTTTTAATACCTTAAATTTTTCACCATACAAGATTTGCGATAAAGTTTCAGAGTTATTAGAAGGTTTTGCATTTATATTTCCGAGTGAAAAATTATAAAAAAAATTATTTTTCATTAATCTTTAATTTATTTTTTATTATCCATAATATAATTAAAGATGGTATTACCATTATAGCAGTTAAGATAAAAAATACCCCCCAGTCCCCATTAAGCCAATCAACTAGAGCACCCGATGATGATGCTAATGTGGTTCTTCCAGCAGTACCTATTGAGGCTAATAGAGCATATTGAGTTGCTGTGTAAGTTCTATCAACTAGCAATGATATGAATGCAACAAATGCAACAGTGGCAAAAGCTGCTGCAATGTCGTCAAAGATTACAGCAATTGCAAATAATATTTCAGATTTACCACTCCACGCTAAAAGACTGAACAATAGATTTGTGCTCGCCATTAAAATTCCTGCTAAAAACATTGCTTTTAAAACACCAGATCTTATTACAAATAGCCCACCTAGCAGAGTGAAGATGACAGTTGTTATCCATCCTAAAGTTTTTGAGTAAATAGCAATATCTGATTTACTAAAACCAATTTCTTTATAAAAGATAATAGACATACGCCCTAAAAAAGCCTCTCCAACTTTGAATAAAAAAACAAACCCTAGGATCCCCAAAGCTATTTGAAAGCCATTTTTTTTAAAAAAACTTATTATAGGTCCACTGATTGTTCCACTGATCCAAGTTATAGTTTTAGTAAGAAAATTTGAATTTTGGAATTTACCAGCAATTAATTGATCATTTTCTTTCTGATTAATTTGTCTTTCAGTCGAGTCAGTTTCATTGACAAACATTAATCCAATATTCATTAGAATTATTAAAATTCCTAAGATTAAAAAAGTTAGTTGCCAATAATTTTGAAAACCTAAATTTTCTAAAAAATCTGCGGAAAACAATGACAAAACTCCGCCTAATTTATATCCGCTCCACCACCCAACGACAGCCATTGCTGCGCCCGCAGCCATTGATTTACCCTCGTTTTCGCTAATTTGCTCAATCCTTAAAGCATCCACAGTAATATCTTGTGTTGCTGAGGCAATTGCAATTAGTAAACCCACTGATATTACAAGGGCTAAATTTTCTGAAGGATCAATTACACTCCACAAAAATAAGGAGATTAAGATTAATATCTGCATTAGGACAATCCATCCTCTTCGATGTCCAATTTTTTTTGTTAGGTATGGTATTTGAATACGATCGATTAAAGGAGCCCATAAATAATTAAATGCATAAACTGCAAATATAAGACCAGCCCAACCGACTGTAGATCTGCTTAATCCATCTTCCTTTAACCATAAACTTAAACTACTACCTATTAATACCCAAGGAAAACCAGAGATAGCACCAAGCAATAATATTTTTAACATTCTTTTATCGAAATAAACTGAAAATGTTTCTGAAAGGGATTGTTTTTTAATTTCTATCATTTTTTAATTCCTCCAGAATGAAGGTAAAAATAAGACTAATATAGCAAATAACTCCAGTCTGCCTAAGATCATGCCGATTGTTAAAATCCATTTGGAAAAATCTGGTAATGTGGAGAAATTACCATTAGGTCCAATTATTGATCCTAAACCTGGACCCACATTTGAAATAGAAGTCGCAGCACCTGAAATTGCGGTTATAAAATCAAGTCCATTTAAAGATAATAACGCAGACAATAAAAAAAATATTATTAAGTACATGTAAATAAAAGAAATGATCGATGCTATGAATTTATCATCAATTGGATTTTTATCGTATTTCAACACAAAAACACCTTTAGGGTAAATAATTTTTTTTAGTTGATTAATTACAAATGAATAAAGAATTTGAAAACGAAATATTTTTATGCCACATGTTGTTGAACCAGCACAGCCACCTATGAACATCAAAGCTAAAAATAATACTAGAGGAAAGCTACCCCAATTGTCAAATTGAGCATTGACATAACCAGTTCCGGTTAGAATAGAAATAACGTTAAAGAAAATTGATCTTAAATCAAATGAACTTGAATTGTTTAAAGTAAGATAAATCGATAAAATAAAAATAGATATAAATATTATCTTAATAAAAGTTTTGATTTGAGAATCTGATGTAAAAATAGACCTATTACCATTCAAAAATTTAATGTACACGATAAATGGAACACTTCCTAAAATAATAAATATCATAGCCGTAGTTTCTATCGCTAAGCTATTAAAAAAACCAATGGATTGATTATAATTAGAGAATCCACCAGTTGCTATAGTTGTCATCGAATGTGTAATACTATCAAAAATATTCATTCCAAAAATATTGTAAGTGATTGCACATAGCGCTGTTAATCCAGAGTAAATATAAATCAATCTTAGAGCAACCTCTTTAGACTTTGGAAGAATTTTTTCAGATGAATCATTATTTGAAATTTTGAATAATTGCATTCCCCCAACATTCATTATGGGCATTAATGTAATCGCCATCACTATGACACCAATACCTCCCAACCATTGAAGTATTGCTCTCCAAAATAATATCCCTTTAGGCATATTCTCTAAATTTGATATGATTGTTGAACCAGTTGTTGTAATACCTGACATACTTTCAAAAAAGGCATTTGTGACTGAAAATTCCAAATCAGAGAATATAAAGGGTAATGAACCAAATATAGCAATACTTAACCATGCTAATGCAGTTAGAAGGAATGCTTGTTGTAAATTAAGTTTTTTTTCATGATCTAAATTGGAGAGAAAAAATAAGGTTCCAAAAATGATTGTAACAATTGCTGCACCAAAAAAAGAAGAATCTATTTGACCATAAATAAATTGTACAATTATTGGAACAAGCATAAAAATACCAAGAATTATTTGAAGAATTCCAAGTGTGAAAAAAACTGTTTTATAATTAGACATTTTGAAAGAACATTATTTTATGGTAAATAAATTTCAACTCTATAAGAATTAAGTAGTTCGCTAATTAAAGATTTTGTTGAATTATTCATGATAAAAAAAGAAAACTTAGAAAAAACAAGCTCTTGGCCAATCGTTGAAGCAAAAAAAATGCTTAGAGAAAGAAAATCTTTTTTAGAAAAAAAAGGTAAAATTACACTACAGACTGGGTATGGCCCAAGTGGACTTCCTCACATAGGGACATTTGGAGAAGTTGCTAGAACTTCTATGATGGTTAATGCGTTAAAACAATTAACTGATCTTCCAACAGAAATTATCACTTTTTCTGATGACATGGATGGTCTTAGAAAAGTACCAGACAATGTACCCAATAAAGAATTGTTAGAAAAAAACCTTCATAAACCTTTGACAGACGTACCAGACCCCTTTGAAAAATATAATAGTTTTGGTGAACATAATAATGAGAAATTAAAAAAGTTTTTAAATAATTTTAATTTTAGATATAATTTCAAGAGCTCTACTCAATTGTATAAATCGGGTTTTTTTAATCCAACACTTCAAATTATTTTAGATAATTATGATGGAATAATGAATATCATTATACCTACTTTAGGAAAAGAACGGCAAAAAACTTATTGTCCATTTCTTCCTATTTGTCCAGAAACAGGACATGTTTTGGAAATTCCAGTTAAAAAAATTGATAATTCTAAGTCTAAAATCGTGTTTGATAATAAAGGTAAAGATTTAGAATCAAGCATATTAGATGGTCATTGTAAACTTCAGTGGAAAGTAGATTGGGCCATGAGATGGTATGCGTTAGATGTTGACTTTGAAATGTACGGAAAAGATCTGATAGAAAGTGCAATATTATCCACTAAAATTATTAAACTAATTGGAAAAAAAAACCCATCTGGTTTTGCTTATGAACTCTTTTTGGATGAGAAAGGGGAAAAGATTTCTAAATCAAAAGGGAATGGAATAACAATCGAGCAATGGTTGGAGTACGCCTCACCAGAAAGTTTATCATTATATATGTATCAAAATCCGAAAAGAGCTAAAAAACTTTATAATGAGATAGTTCCAAAAGCGGTCGATGAATATTTGGAATTTATTGAAAAGGCTAAAACTCAAGATGAGCTTCAGTTACTGATGAATCCAGTATGGCATGTTCATAATGGTAGTGTCCCAAAAGAAAAAATGATTATGTCATTTTCTATGTTATTAAATCTTGTAGAAACAAGTAATGCCGAAAATAAAGAATTATTATGGAAGTTCGTAAAAAAATATAAGGAAAATATTTCTGAAAAAGATCACCCCATTTTTGATAATTTAGTTGGTTATGCTATTAAATATTTTAACGATGTAATAAAAGCCAAAAAAAAATATAAAATACCTGATCAAATAGAAAAAAAAGCACTAGAGGCTCTAATATCAACCTTAGATAAATGTAATGACAAGATGTCTCCTGAGGAAATTCAAACCTTAATTTATTCAACAGGAAAAGAAAATGGGTATTCAGAAAATTTGAGAGAATGGTTTAAATTAATTTATGAAGTTGTATTTGGAGTCGAAAATGGGCCTCGAATGGGTTTTTTTATAAGTTTTTTTGGTGTTAAAGAAACTAAAGATCTTATAATAAATAAAATTAAATAATGTTTTCAAATTTAAGATCTCTAATTTTTAAACTTGATCCAGAGACAGCCCATGGTTTGGCAATAAAGTCATTAAAATTTAATTTCGTGCCAAATGTTTTGGATAAAAATAAAAATAGCCATTTATTCAAGACTAAATTATTTGAAAAAGAAATAGAAAATCCAATTGGAATGGCAGCAGGATTTGACAAAAATGCTGAGGTTTATAATTCTTTATTTAAATTGGGATTTGGTTTTGTGGAGGTGGGCACAGTTACACCTCTTAAACAATATGGAAACCCCAAGCCAAGAGTTTTTAGATTAGTTGAAGATGAGGCATTAATTAATAGATTGGGCTTTAATAATTTAGGTGCAAAAAACATTGTTGATAGGATCTCAAGTAATAAACAAATTGGTTTACTTGGAATTAACATAGGTCCCAACAAAGATACAAATGATAGATTGAAGGATTATGTTGAATGTTTAAAAACCTTCCATGAATTTGCAGACTATATTACGATTAATATTTCATCTCCCAACACCGAAGAGCTGAGAAATTTTCATGATCAGGAAAAATTGAATAGTTTATTAAATATAATCAATAGTGAAAAAACAAAACTAAATTCAAAAATTCCAATTGTAGTCAAAGTCTCACCAGATATTAAAGATAAGGAAATACCCAAAATTTCTGATGTTCTTTTAAGCAATAATATAAAAGCAGTCATTTTATCGAACACCTCTGACTCTACTCGAGATAAATTAAATGATATTCAAAAGCATCAAAAAGGAGGTTTGTCAGGTAAACCAATAGAAGAAAAATCTACAATGCTGATTAATAAATTTTATAAAACTCTTGGTGATAAAATTAAAATTATTGGAGTTGGTGGAGTAGACTCTGGAATAAGTGCCTACAATAAGTTTTTAGCTGGCGCGAGTTATGTTCAACTTTATACAGGTATGGTATACAGAGGACCAAATATTGTAAACCTTATTAAAAAAGAGCTTAAGGAATTATTGATAAGAGATGGTGTTAAACATTATAGTGAAATCATAGGAAAGAAAACAACTTCCTAAATTTTATAAACTTGACGCAATCATAAACTCGCTTTATATAGTCGAAAATATTATGTCAAAAAAATGTGAACTTACCGGCAAAATCCCCCTTAAAGGTCATAATGTTAGTCATGCTAATAATAAGACAAAGAGAAGATTTTTACCTAATTTAAAAAAAGTAAAATTTACCAGCGAACTTTTAAAGAGAAGCATGAAACTTACCGTAAGTAATGCTGGTGTAAGATCTGTAGATAAAAAAGGAAGTTTTGACGAGTTTTTAAAGACTGTAAAAAATAAAAATTTATCTCCAAGATTAAAGAAGATGAAGAAAAGTTTATTAATTAAGTCTCCATTTCAAAAAAAACAGGTTCAATCTAAGACAGCTTAATGAATAAAATTTTTTTTATACTCTCATTTTTAATGGGGATAGTTGTTTTGGCATCTAATTATTTAGTTCAATTCCCAATTAAATATTATGGTTTAGAGGAAATATTGACTTATGGAGCATTTAGCTATCCAATTGCTTTCTTGATCACAGATTTAGCCAACAGATCTTTTGGCAAGATAGTTGCTAGAAAAATTGTTTATATTGGTTTTGCTATAGGTATAAGCTTTACGATTTTATTCTCAACAAACTTCACGGACTTGATATCTATAAGAATTGCAATCGGATCGGGTACGGCTTTTTTAGTTGCCCAACTCTTAGATGTTCAAATTTTTGATCAATTGAGAAAAAAAGAATGGTTTGTTGCGCCTTTAACTTCATCTTTGATAGGCTCGACAATTGATACATTCTTATTCTTTTCAATATCATTTTATGCGACAGGTATACCTTGGGTTACATTATCTTTAGGTGATCTTGCAGTTAAAATCTTTGTTGCATTGGTGATGTTAATTCCTTTTAGATTACTTCTGGGCACTTTGAAATCTGCTTAAGGGTTTAAGTATGGCTCTTGCTGCGTCATACAATGTATTGCTCCAAATCCCCAAATAAGCTCACTACAATCAATTGGTATTATCTTTCTTGATTTGAAAAATTTTTTAAATATTAGAAATACTTTTTTATCATTTTTATCATTAAATACAGGTAAGAGCACAATTTTATTAGCAATGTAGAAATTGAGATAACTGGCAGGAACTTTTATATTGTCAATATAAATAGGTTTTGGCATTGGAATTTTGATAATTTTTAACTTTTTTCCATTTTCTATTTTTGATTTTTTCAATATTTTCAAATTTTCTTTCAATCTTTTATAATTTTTATCTTTTTTATTATTTTCAATAGCTGTCATAATAGTGTTCTGGGATACAAATCTTGTAATATCATCTACATGGCCGTGTGTATCATCACCATCAATACCTCTATTTAACCAAATGAAATTTGATACATTCAAATAATCTTTCAAAGCATTCTCTAGCTTTAATTTTGTTACCCCTGGGTTTCTTTCCTGCACTTTACTTAATAAACACTCTTTAGTTAAAATTATAGTTCCTTTACCATTAACATCTATGGAGCCTCCTTCTAGAACAATTTTTTTAAATTTATTTTTTACTTTAATTACAGGTTCAACCCTTTTTATTTTTGTTATTTTGGAGATTTTTAGGTTTAATTTATCATCTTTTTGAAAGTCTTTATATTTAGACCAACCATTAAATTTAAAATTTAGAATAATTTTATTTTTAGTTTTTTTGTTTATTAAAAATATTGGACCAGAGTCTCTAATCCAAATCCTATCTGATTTTATTAAGTGAAATTTTATATTTGATATTTTACTTTTAAACTTTTTTATTATTTTTTTTATTCTTGAAATATCTTTTAAATTTCTAATAATTAGGTTTACATTTTGATTTATCGATAAACATGCAGAAATTTTACCAACAACATCTGGAATTTTTTTAAATAATTTTGGCCAATCTTTTTCATTGTAGGGCCAAATCAACCATACTGATTTTTGTGTTTCCCACTCCCCTGGCATCCGAAAACCCTTTAGAGTAAGTTTTTTACTCATCTTCAGGGTTTTTGAGCAAACCTTTATAGTAATCAATTCTTCTATCTCTTAAAAAAGGCCAATGCTGTCTAGCATCTTCAATTTTCTTAAAATCTATATCACAAATTATTGTTTCTTCTCTATTAAAATGTGATTGTTTTAAAACATTTCCATATGGATCAATAATTATAGAATTACCCCAAAATTGGATTTTTCTATTTTTTATTTTTTCAAAACCTATTCTATTAATTGCAGCTACATAAACTCCATTAGCTACAGCATGGGATCTTTGCATTGTAATCCATGCATTTAGTTGTGCTTTTCCAAATTTTTTCTTTTCTTTAGGATGCCACCCTATAGCTGTAGGATAAAATAAAATTTCTGCCCCCTTAAGAGCGGTTAGCCTAGCCGCTTCAGGAAACCATTGGTCCCAACAAATTAGCGAACCAATTTTTCCATATATTGTTTTTGTTGATTTAAAACCTAAATCACCAGGAGAAAAATAAAATTTTTCGTAATAACCAGGGTCATCTGGAATATGCATTTTTCTATACTTAGAAATTATTTTACCTTTCTCGTTGATAACAATACTAGTATTATGATAAAAGCCAGTTAATTTTTTTTCAAAAAGTGAAATCATTAATATAACAGAAAGTTCTTTTGCAAGCTTGCAATATGTATTAGTTATTGGACCAGGTATTTTTTCCGCAAGTTTAAATTTTGAATGATTTTCAGTTTGGCAAAAATATGGAGAAAGAAATAATTCTGGTAAACAGATAATCTTTGCATTTTTCTTTGCTGCTTCTTTTATTTTTTTAATGGAATTTTCAATATTTGTAATTGGATTGTTTGAAACTTTAATTTGAATTAAACCGATGGTGGTTTTTTTTTTCATTCTTATTTAAAAATTTCTGAAAAGTTTTTTCTATCTCTATTTTTCCATTCACCTTTATGATATGCATCACTTGCAATCAAAGGTAATACACTTGTTGCCTCAGCAAAAACCATTTGTTCTTTCGTGACATCAACTTTACCCCATGAACTTGCCTCTTTTAAAGTTGAACTGCTACACGCGCCATCTCTTGAGTCTGCTACAGTAATTTGCACAGCATATTTATGCATTTCAACATCTTTACCTAATAGTTCAGCACATATGACTGTGTCCTGAATAAAATTTTTTGGTACTCCGCCACCTATCATAAATAATCCAGAACCCTTTGATTTAATTTTTATTTCAGTTAATTCTCGAAATTCTCTTATAGAGTCTATTGTAATATGAGATTTTGGGTTCTTTTCTTGATGAATTACTAAACCAAAACCAGCGCTAGAGTCTGTAAAAGCAGGACAGAATATTGGCACATTGTGATCATAGGCAGTTTCAATTAAAGATTCTTTCTTTACTGAGTTTTTTTTAAGATATTTTCCCATTTCGTGAATAAATTCTCTAGAAGTATAGCTTCTAGGCTCCAAGTTATCAGCTATTTCACAAATTTTCTTATCACAAATTTGCAATTCATCTTCGTCAATGTACGTATCGTATATTCTATCAATATAATTTTTTCTAAGTTCAGTATCATCTTGAAATTGAGAGCCTTGATAATGCTTAAATCCTAATGCCTCAAAAAAATCCATATCAATTATCGAAGCACCAGTTGCAACGATTGCATCTACCATGTTGTATTTGACTAAATCTTTGTAAATATTCATACAACCAGCTGCTGAGGTCGAACCAGCTAAAGTTAGAAAAATTGTACAATTTTTATCTTTTAACATTTCATTATAGATATTTGCTGCATTTGCAGTTTCTCTTGATACAAATGACATTTTCTCCATTGATGAAATAATTTTTCTAGAGTCAAAAGATGTAATATCTATATGTTCAACTGGATTTTTAAGAAAGTCTTTTTTACTATTATGTCCTAGATTTTTATTTTTTGACATTAAGCAACTAAAGTATCTTTGTTGCTGTCTTTGTTATATAGGCTCATTATAGCATTATCTTCAACCTCATAAATCTTATCAGAATAGAAACCATTAAACTGTGTTCTAAAGGTAAGGCCGTAAGAACCTAATTGACCAAGTTCTATATAATCATTTTCTTTAATATTATTAGGCAAAAGGAAAGGACCTTTCATGTAATCCATACTGTCGCATGTTGGTCCATAAAAATCAAATGCAGTTAATTTTTTTGAAATAATTTTGTTTGAATTATCTTTTATCATTTTAGATGGAAATACAATATTCGGTGTTCCTGCATCAAAAAGTGTTCCATAAGTTCCATCATTTATATAAAGTTTTTGTTTTTTTCTTAAGTTAACCCGAACTATAGTTGAGCCACTTTCAGCAACTAAGGCTCTACCTGGTTCACAAATTATTTCTGGTAATTTTTCAATCTTTAAATTTTCTAAACCTTTCTTAATTTCATCAAAATAACTCTCTAAAGAGGGTGGAATTAAATCTGGATAGATAGTTGGAAAGCCGCCTCCTATATTTAAATAATCAGGAACAATTTTCGTTTTCTTAATTATATTTGCAATTTCGGAAATCCCTTTTGAGTATGAAATTGGATGCATACATTGCGATCCTACATGAAAACTTAATCCAATCTTTTTTGAATGTTGTTTTACTAATCTTAAAAGTCCTGCTGCCTCTGAATTTATAGCACCGAATTTTTTTGATAAGTCAATTTCAGCATGTTCATTTGATACAGCCACTCTTACAAATAATTCTAAATCTTTTGCATTGCTGGTGCTCTCAATAATTTTTATCAATTCATCTTTAGTATCAAGTGCAAATGTTTTGACTCCATATTTGAAGTATGCCTCACTTATATCTTCTCTACTTTTAATTGTGTGCATGAAAGAACACTTAGATACTTGATCAAATTTTCTGACTGCTTTTATCTCCTCCACTGAGGCAACATCAAATTGATTAATACCGCTTTTTAATAAAGTTTTAATTACCTCAGGATGAGGATTTGTTTTGACAGCATATAGAATTTTACCTGGAAAGTTTTTTTGAAAAAATTTGGAAGCTGAAAGAATTGATTTCTTTCTAATACAATAAACCGGTTTGTCTGGTCTCAGTTGATTAACTAGTTCTTCAACCGACTTAAATTTTTGCATTTTTCATGCCCCCCAAAAAAAATTTAACAAAAAAAAGTCTTTTTATTTAAAAAAACTTTAATAAATCGAGCAATTAATTCAATACTTACCTAATGTAAAGCAAATAATGACCTATTGAATTGTGGAAAAAAATTCCCATATTGGACTTATGAAAAACGAAGGCGCATTACAAAATTTAGCTGATTTCAACAATAAATCACTATTAATTGTTGATGATGACAATCCATTTAGAGAAAGATTAGCTAGGGCTATGGAAAAAAAGGGTTTTGAAGTTATTCAAGCTGAAGGTGTGCAAAAAGGAATTGATACAGTCAAAGCAAAAAAACCAGGATTCGCTGTTGTTGATTTGAGGTTGGGCGATGGCAATGGTTTAGAAGTTGTAAAACAAATACAGACCTCTAATCCTGAAAGTAGAATAATAATGTTAACAGGATATGGAAATATTCCAACTGCTGTTGCAGCAATAAAAGAGGGTGCAATAGATTATTTGGCTAAACCTGCAGATGCAGATGATGTTGAAAAAGCTCTTTTAGCTGATCCTGCTAAAAAAGCGGCTCCACCTGAAAATCCAATGTCAGCAGATAGAGTAAAGTGGGAACATATACACAGAGTTTTTGAATTGTGTAACAGAAATGTTTCAGAGACAGCAAGAAGACTAAAAATGCACCGAAGAACTCTACAAAGAATTTTATCTAAAAGATCACCTAAATAAGTTTTCTAAATTTAAAAATTTTCTTAGCAATAAGCACAAGTAAAACTATCTTAAATACTTCAGCTAATAGAAAAGGCTTAACACCTAAATCGAATATAGGTTTGTCCCATCCAATTAGTGTCCCTAACCACAAAATACCAAAAATATAGATTGTTGATACTGCAAGTATAAGTTTTGAGAAAATGATTAAATAATTATCTTTTAATTTTACAAAAGAAGCTAAAAAACAAGCTGAAAGAAATCCAATTAGATATCCCATTGTTGGACCTGTAAAATAAGCTAAACCTATTCCTCTTTCTGGGGAATTTGAAAACACAGGAAGACCTGCAATTCCTTCAATTAAATATAAACCAATTGTCGCAAGACCTATTTTATATCCAAAACTTATTCCAATAAAAAGAACTACAAAAGTTTGCATTGTCATTGGAACTGGATAGAAAGGAATTTTAATTTTTGCCGAGACAGCAAGTAACACAGAACCTAAAAAAATTACAAGTATTGATTTAATTATTTGGGCTTGTGTATTTTGCTTTATAAGTTCCATAAAAAATAATACTCTTATTTCTGTCTATAATCTATATTAATTTCTAATGGGAAAAATTAAAAAAACAGATCATTTTTATTTAATTGATGGATCAGGTTACATTTTTAGAGCGTATTATGCGTTACCACCATTAACGCGTAAAAGTGATGGATTACCGACGGGTGCAGTGAGTGGTTTTTGCAGTATGCTTTTTAAACTTCTAGAGGACTCAAAGTCAAATCAAAATTTACAAAAACCAACACATTTTGCAGTTATATTTGACTCTGCTAGAAAAACTTTCAGAAACGAAATTTATAGTGATTACAAAGCTAATAGAGCTGAAGCACCTGATGATTTAGCTCCTCAATTTGATTACATCAAAAAATCAGTATTAGCTTTTAATTTACCTTCATTGGAATTGATAAATTATGAAGCTGATGACTTAATTGCAACGTATGTTGAAATGATTTTAAAAGAAGGTGCAAAAGTAACAATAGTGTCCTCAGATAAGGATTTAATGCAATTATATAAAAAAAACGTTCGAATTTATGACCCAATGAAAAATAAGTTTATTTCAGAGGAAGATATTAAAAATAAATTTGGTGTAGGTGCAAGTAAGGTAATTGATGTCCAGGCTTTAGCTGGTGATAGCAGCGATAATGTACCAGGAGTTCCTGGAATTGGTGTTAAAACAGCTGCAGAATTAATTAATAAATATGGAGACCTTGAAAAACTTTTAAAATCTGCACATGAAATTAAACAAAACAAAAGAAGAGAAACACTCATTGAGAATAAAGACAAGGCTCTAATAAGTAAAAAACTAGTGACATTAAAAAGTGATGCTCCAGTAAATAATAATCTAACTGATCTAGAATTAAAAAGTATTGATAAAGATAAACTCTATAAATTTTTGAGGGAGATGGAATTTAATAGATTGTTGAGTTCAGCCATCTCTGCATATGGAGAACCAAATTTAACAAGTATCAAAAATGAGATTAAAATTGAAAAAAATCAAAAAGCAATCAATAAAAAAGAATATTATCTAATTGAAAATTTGGAACAAATTGACAACTGGATAACTGAAGCTGAGGAGTTAGGTGAAGTAGCAGTAGATACCGAAACTAATTCATTAGATCCTCATCAGGCAGATCTAGTTGGTGTTTCATTAAGCTCAAAAATTGGAAAAGCTTGTTATATTCCTATCGGTCATAAATCCAACAAATGTATCAAAAAAGATTTAGTTTTAAAAAAATTAAAACCTTTACTTGAGGATCCTAGTATCAAAAAAATAGGTCAAAATATAAAATTTGATTTCATAGTCTTTTTCAAACACGGAATTAATATGACTTCAATGGAAGATACCATGCTGATGTCCTATGTTCTTGATGCGGGAAAAAATAGACATAATATGGATACATTGTCAGTAATTCATTTAAACCATAAAACAATATCTTTTAAAGATTTAGTTGGCACAGGAAAAAAGGAGATTAATTTCAGTGAAGTAGATGTTGAAAAAGCTAAAGATTATGCAGCCGAAGATGCTGATATTACATTTAGATTATACAAAAAATTTCAAAAAAGTTTAAAGGATGAAAAAATGATAAATATCTACGAGATATTTGAAAAGCCTTTATTAAAAATTCTTGCTTTTATGGAAATTGAGGGAGTTAAAATAGATAATAAATTTTTAAAATCATTATCCACTAAATTTGAAAAAAAGATTGTTAAAATTCAAAATGAAGTTTTTAAAATATCTAAAAAAGAATTTAATATTGCATCACCAAAACAACTTGGGGAAATATTATATAATGATCTTAAAATTGCAGATTTAAAAAAAACAAAAAAAGGGAGTTTTGCAACAAGCGCTTCGGTTTTAGAAGATTTAGCATTTAAAGGTCATAAGTTTCCCCAACTAGTATTGGATTGGAGACAGGTATCTAAATTGAAAAATACCTACTCAGATTCCTTGCCGGAACATATCAATCCTAACACACAAAGAGTACATACCTCTTTTTTATTAGCAGCTACTACAACTGGCAGATTAGCGTCAAGCGATCCAAACTTACAAAATATTCCGATTAAATCTGAGGATGGTAAAGATATCCGTAAAGCATTTATAGCTAAAAAAGATCATGTTTTAATTTCTGCAGATTATAATCAAATTGAGATGAGAATTTTAGCTGATTTGGCTGACGTCAAAGGATTAAAAAAAGCTTTTAAAAACAACGAAGATATTCATTCACTCACAGCTAGTCAAATTTTTAATGTTGATATAAAAAAAGTAAATCAAGATCAGAGAAGAAAAGCTAAAGCTATAAATTTTGGAATAATATATGGGATTTCACAATATGGATTAGCAAAACAAATTAATGTTACAAATCATGAAGCTGAGGAATTCCTTAATGCTTATTTTTTGAAATTTCCTGAAATTAAAATTTATATGGACCGAACAATAAAGTTTTGTAGAAAAAGTGGATTTGTGAATAATATTTTTGGAAGACGATCACATTTTATTAATATCAATGATAAAAACTATAATATTAGAAATTTTCAAGAGCGCGCAGCAATTAATGCTCCAATTCAAGGCTCAGCTGCAGAAATAATGAGATTAGCTATGATAAGACTTGATAAAAAATTAAGTGATCAAAAAAATCAAAATACAAAAATGTTGTTGCAAATCCATGACGAGTTAATTTTTGAAACTCCCAAAGAAGAAGTAAAAAGAATCAGTAAAATTATAATTGATGAAATGTCTAGTGTTGTTAAGAGTGAACAGCATTCTTTTTCCATACCTTTAACAGTTGATCTAAATACTGGAGAAAATTGGGGTACACTTCATTAATTTAATTGCCCAAATTAGAACAATTTAGTATTTTTATAATCGAGTATGCAGAAACAAACAATTGCCCTTGTCGACGATGATAGAAATATTTTAACAAGTCTGAGTATAGCTTTAGAGAAAGAGGGATTCAAAGTTCAAACATATATTGATGGTGAAAGCGCTTTAATTGGCTTAACTAGAACCCCACCGGATCTTGCAATCGTTGATATTAAAATGCCAAAAATGGATGGAGAAGAGCTACTTAAAAAGCTAAGAAAAAAAACTTCATTACCAGTTATTTTTTTGACCTCTAAAGATGATGAAATTGATGAATTGCTTGGATTGAAGTTAGGAGCAGATGACTTCATAAAAAAATCTGGAGGCTTTTCAATTAAAGTGTTGATTGAGAGAATAAGAGTGCAACTCAGAAAGAAAGATTCAAAAGAAATTATAGAGGAAAACAAAAGTATAATATCTCATGGTAAATTAAAACTAGATCCTTCACAATTAGAGTGTGAATGGAATGGTAAACAATTGCCAGATAAACTTACAACGACCGAATTTTTATTAGTTAAGGAATTAGCAAAAAGACCAGGTATAATCAAAGAAAGAGCTCAGTTGATGGATATAGCCTACAGAGAAGATACCGATATAGAGGACAGAACAATAGACAGTCATGTGAAAAGAATAAGAAAAAAATTTAAAAAGGTTGATCCTGAATTTTCAGCTATAGAAACTAGATATGGAAGTGGATATAGGTGGAATGTTAGCTGATGTTAAGCAACCTTCTTAAAAACTTATCTATATTAAAAAAATTTTTATTTATTAATTTTATTTTTTTTACAATTATTGGAATTTTTCTTTTTATTTACTTAAAAAATGTTCAACCAAATTTAATAAAAAAAAAATCATCTAATCACATTGAAGTGATTAATAATACTATTGATAATTTGACAAGACTAAATGTCGAATTTGTAGAAGATGATATCAGGAAATTTCTTTTTTCCACAAGATTTCTTTTTCAAAATTTAGATAGAGTGATATTTTTTGATAATCAACTAAACTTAATTGGTGATACAGATACCTTAGATCTTGATCCTAGATCGTTTTCACAAAGATTAGATATTGTTGAATTTGAAGTATTAACTGAAAAAAAAACTAAAGAAATCACTGAGAAAAAAAATATTGATGTTGGAAATAATAACGTTGTTTCTCTTAATGATGTACTTTTAAATTACGCATCTTCTAAAAATTTTGGAACACCTTTTACTTTTACCCAAGAAGAGTTCAATAAATTTAAGCTGACAACAATTAAAAATGTAATGCAAAAAGATGAAAACATTGGCTATTTAGCTATTACAGAAAATGCAAATGATGTTAAAGCAGCTATAGATGAAAGAAAGACTTTTGTAATTAGAACAGCTTTAGCTATTGGTTTAGTAATATTAATTTTCTCATTTGTTTTAAATAGATATTTCTTAAAACCAATTAAAAATTTAGTAACGTACACTGAAACAATCAGAAATAAAGATCCGAAAGTTACTAATCTTGATATTTTAAAAAAAAGAAATGATGAACTAGGATTACTCTCAAAATCACTAGATGATATGACAAGTGAATTAACTAAAAGGATTTCACATGCTGAAAATTTTTCAACAGATTTAGTTCATGAAATAAGAAATCCACTAGCTTCTCTCAAGAGTGCATCTGAAATTTTACATGATACTACTGATGTTGAGCAAAGGATTAAATTAATTGATATTTTGAGTCATGATGTTCAAAGAATTGAAAGATTAATTACAGATTATTCACAAATGCTAAAAGATGAAGTTGCGTTAAGTAAAGAAAAAATTAAAAAACTTGATATCGAGCCAATTATTAAATCAGTAGTAGATGATTTTAATAATATTTATAAATTAAAAAGAGGAATAAATATTTCTTATTCGAACGATGGAAAAAACAAATATTTGATAAATGGAATAGAAAATAGGATTGAACAAATAGTTGCTAATCTTTTGGATAACGCAATATCTTTCAGTGGTGATAATAAAGATGTAATTGTTAAGGTTTCAAAATTAGAAAATGACAAAGTTTCAATCAATATTTTAGATGAAGGACAAGGATTTAAAGAAAAAGATACTAATAAAATATTTAAAAGATTTTATAGTAATAGACCTGATAAATTTGGACAACATTCAGGACTTGGTTTAAATATAGTTAAAAATTTAGTCGATTTACATAATGCTTCAATAAAAGCATCTAACAGATTAGACAGAAAAGGAGCAAGTATGGAAATTATATTTCCAAATGCTTAAAGAGTTCTATTGATTAATTAATTCTTTATTGTTAGAAGACGCACCATGGAAGATTTCAAAGTTAAAGATTTGACCCAAGCTGAGTTTGGAAGAAAAGAAATTTCAATAGCAGAGAGTGAAATGCCTGGCTTAATGGCTTTAAGAGAAGAATACTCTGGAAAGTCACCGCTAAAAGGAGCAAAAATTATTGGATGTCTGCACATGACTATTCAAACAGCTGTTTTAATTGAAACACTTGTTGCTTTAGGTGCGGAGGTAAGATGGTCATCATGTAACATTTTTTCAACTCAAGATCATGCAGCGGCTGCAATCGCCAAAGCTGGCATTCCAGTATATGCCTGGAAGGGAGAAACTGAAGAGGAATATATTTGGTGTATTAAACAAACTATTGAGGGTAAAAAAGATTGGGCGCCTAACATGCTTTTAGATGATGGAGGAGATCTCACTGCAATGATGCATCAAGAGTATAAAGAATTACTTAAAAATGTGAAAGGTGTTTCAGAGGAGACAACAACAGGCATTAAAGCTCTTAATAAAATGGAAAAAGATAAAACTTTGTTAGTGCCTGCAATAAATGTAAATGATTCTGTCACCAAATCTAAATTTGACAATCTCTATGGATGTAGAGAGAGTTTAGTTGATGGCATAAGAAGAGCTACAGATGTTATGATGTCTGGAAAAATTGCTATAGTTGCTGGATTTGGAGATGTCGGTAAAGGAAGTGCTGCATCTTTAAGACAAAGTGGTGCTAGAGTATTAGTTACAGAAGCTGATCCAATTTGTGCATTACAAGCAGCAATGGAGGGTTACGAAGTGGTTTTGATGGAAGAGGCAATTAGCAAAGCTGACATCGTCGTTACAGCAACTGGTAACAAAGATATTGTTACAGCTGATCATATGAGAGAAATGAAAGATAGAGCAATTTTGTGTAACATAGGACACTTTGATAACGAAATTCAAGTTGAAGCTTTGAAAAATTATAAATGGACTGAAGTAAAACCTCAAGTTCACGAGATAGAATTACCAAGTAAAAAAAGGATTATTTTATTAGCAGAAGGTAGATTAGTTAATTTAGGTTGTGCCACAGGTCATCCAAGTTTTGTAATGAGCGCATCGTTTACTAATCAAGTGATTGCCCAGATAGAGCTTTGGAATAATCATAAAAACTATGACAACAAAGTTTATGTTTTACCAAAACATTTAGATGAGAAGGTTGCCACACTTCATCTTAAGAAAGTTGGAGCAAAATTAACCAAATTATCAAAAGAACAGGCGGACTATATAAGTGTCGGAGTCGAAGGTCCTTTTAAACCTAATGCCTACCGCTATTAAAAGTGATAAAATAGATTTATCTTCAGAAAAAGAAACAGAGGAACTCGCCAGTACATTTTTAAAAAAAATCAAGCCTGGTTGCTTTGTTTTTTTATATGGTGAAATCGGAGTAGGAAAAACTACTTTTATTAGATATCTTATTAATCAATTTCAAAAACTTAATAAATTGGAGATTACAGAAGTTACGAGTCCCACTTTTAATTTGTTAAATGAGTATCAAATAAATGATTTCAAGATAAATCATTATGATCTATTTAGATTAAAATCTACTGAGGAAATTAGAAATTTAGATTTATTTGAGGATAATAAAAACACAATTACTTTAGTAGAATGGCCACAAATAATTAAAGAAAAACCCAAAAATTTGATAGAATTAGTTTTCGAGTATGGAAAAGATCACAAAACTAGATCTGTGCAAATTAAAGGTTTATAGCTTCTATTCCTGAATGCCAAAATTAATAAAAATAAAAGGGGATGCATCTTTTAGAAGTTTTTTTAGAAAAAAAGTAAATGGTAAATCCTCTATCGTTGTTTATGCCAAAAAAGAAAAATTTAAAAATTTACTTGTATACGATGCAATAAATAAAATTTTAAACAAGAACAAAATTTTAGCACCACGATTGTATAACCATAGATATGATAAAAATTTCATTGAAATAGAAGATTTTGGAAATGAAACTGTTTTCAAAACATTAAAAAAAAAGGGCAAAAATAAACTAAGCTATTTTAATCGAATAATTAAATTGTTAATACAAATACAGTCTATCAAACATAGAAAAGTAAAAAATTTTAAAAATCAAAATTATATAATTCCAAAATATGATAAAAAGGTTTTAATAAATGAGGCAAATTTATTTTGTGATTGGTATGCAAAAAATAATTTATCAAAATTAAGGAAAAAAAGATTTTGTAACAAATTTAAAAATATTATTAAAGAATTAACTTTGAAATTAAAATTAAAAGATAATATTTTCGTCCACAGAGATTTTCATGTTTCAAATTTAATGTCAGTTAAAAACCAAATAGGTCTTATTGATAGTCAGGACGCATTAATTGGTAACAAAGCTTATGATTTAGCTTCTTTAATAGATGATGTGAGACTAAAAACTTCTTACTCTTTTAAGGAGAAAATTTTTAAGTTTTATACAAAAAAACAAAAAAACTTGGATATTAAAAAATTCAAGAATGATTTTGAAATATTATCAGTTTTAAGAAATCTTAAAATTATTGGAATATTTACCCGCCTAGCACTCAGGGATAGAAAAAAAAATTACTTAAGATTTATTCCTTATACATGGCAACTGATTAATATGCGAATTGATCAAAATCGGACATTAATTGATTTGAAAAATTTATTAAGTCAAAATTTTAAAGAGATTAAATGAGAATTAAAACAGCTTTGATACTATGCGCAGGCTTCGGATCGAGGTTAAATCCACTTACTTTAAAGACACCCAAACCTCTTTTGAAATTAAATGATAAAACAATGTTAGAAGTCTGCATAAATTTAACTTTGAAATTGGGTGTTCAAAAAATTTTTATCAACACATTTCATTTAGGTGATCAAATCTCAAAATTTATTGAAAATAAAAAGTTTCCAATAAATATTCAAATAATCAAAGAGGAAAATGAGATACTTAATACAGGTGGAGGAATATTAAATTTGATCAATTATTCAGATGATAACGATTTTATAATTTTTAACCCTGATACTTTATGGCACAAAGATTATCTTCATGAAATCACTCAAATGCAAAATTTTTATTTTTCTAATAAACTAAATAATGTTCTCCTGCTTTCAAATAAAGAATTGAGTTTTGATAAAAATTTTTTAGGTGATTTCACATTGGAAAATAATTTGATAAAAAAAAATGAAAAAAACGACTTGATATATATTGGTTGTCAAATTCTGAACAAAAATTTATTTAAAGAGTATAGAGTCTCAAATTTTTCTATTACAAAAATATGGGATAATTTACGAAAAGAAAATGAATTAAATGGTTTTCAAAGTAAAAAAAAATTTTATCATTTAACAAATTTAGATGTCTTCAAAAAACTAAAAGATCTTTAGCTCTTTCCTTATCAAGATATTCACATTTCGCTATTGCAAAATTTTCTCTAAATTCTATCAACATAGGGTTTCCAGTGGGTATTTCTAAATTAGAAATTTGTTTATTATTTAAATTAAATAAATTCTTACATAGAGCCCTAATAGAGTTTCCATGTGCAGATATCAAAACATTATTATTTTTTAAATTTTCTTTTACGTGTTTTTCAAAAAAATTAATAACTCTTTCATAAGTGTCTTTTAAAGACTCAGTGTTAGGCAATAATTCTTTTGGAATTTGTTTATAAGCATCAATATTAAGTGGATGATATGGACTTTCCTTTTTTAGTGGATCTGGTCTTAGATCCCATGATCTTCTAAACTCATAAATTTTATCCTCGCCAATTTTTTTACTCATTTCAATTTTATTCAAACCAGTTAGTGCTCCGTAATGTCTCTCATTCAATTGCCAAGCTTTAGTAAAATTTTTTTTATCATCTAATTCTTGTTGAATTATTTTAAGAGTATTATTTGCTCTTAATTGAAGAGAGGTATAATAAAAATCAATTTTGATGTTTTTATTTTTCAATAAGGATCCTGCTTTTTTTGCCTCCAATATACCTTTTTCGGTCAAATCAACATCAACCCAACCAGTAAATTTTTTCTCTAAATTCCATGTGCTTTGTCCATGTCTCACTAATATTAAAAAACTCATATAATTATCTTTAAATTAAATTTATAAATAACACCATCAAATTAAATGATAAATTTTTTTTCAAAATTTAAAATATTTTTTTATGTAATTAATTTATTATTAATCATCTTATATTTATTTCCAGGAAGTTTATTGGGATGTATTTTTTTTGATAATTGTAAAGTTCAACCACAAATTACATTAGATTTTCTCCAAATATCCTCTAACCACTTTTACGCATTCGGATTAGTTACTATTTTAGGATATTTCACTTTTTTAAATTCAGAAAAATTAAAACTAGTTTTATATTATCTTTTAGTAATTTCAGTTCTATTAGAAGTGTTTCATATAGTAATTCCTGAAAGGAGTTTTCAGTGGTCAGATCTGTTTGGAAATTTATTAGGGGTGATAGTTGTAATTTTTGTTAAGAATCTTATAAATAAATATGGGATCACTAAAAAATAAATTTGTTATACTATTTATTTTTTTCTTAACAGGATGCTCATCAGTTCCATCAAATACTGCAAATAGTTGTTCAATTTTTAATGAGCGTTATCTCTGGTATAAGTATGCAAAAAAAACAGAGCAAAAATGGGGTACTCCTATTTATATCCAATTGGCTATAATAAAAATGGAGTCAGATTTTGACTGGTTAGCTAAGCCAGCTAGACAAAAAATATTTAAAGTAATCCCTTATAAACGCCCATCAAGTTCATTTGGATATTCTCAGGCAGTAAATGGGACTTGGGAACAATATAAAAAAGAAACAGGAAACAAGTTAGCAACAAGAGCTAGATTTAAAGATAGTGTTGATTTCATTGGTTGGTATACTAGTAAATCAGAAACAATTTTAAAAATTTCCAAACAAGACGCTTTTAAACAATATTTGGCCTATCATGAGGGCTGGGGAAATTTTAAGCATTATAAAAAAAATAAAAAAGTTATTGGATTAGCTAAAAAAGTTGAGAAACAATCTAATATTTATAAAAAACAATTATTAAGTTGCAGCAATTCTTTAAATAAAAATAAATATATTATTTTTTAGAGAGTTCTTTTTTTAACTCCAGGTCTATTACATCAATCCTTTTGGTGTTTTTTGCTAAAGCTAAATACATAGATGGAGTAACGTATAATGTGAAAAAAGTTGAAATTATCATACCACCTAAGATGGTTGCTCCCACAGCTAATCTTGATCCTTCACCTGCACCTGGGCCAATATTCCCTATAACTAAAGGTATCATGGCGATCATTGTACTTAATGATGTCATAATGATAGGTCTGAATCTTACTGCACAAGCCTCTTTCACAGCTATTTCAATACTTTTTCCTGTAGTCCTTATTCGATTGGCATAATCAACAATTAAAATACTATTTTTAGTCGAGATACCAATAAGAATTATCAAAGCGATCTGAGAAAAAATATTAACTGAACTATTCAAAAATAAAATAAATACTAAACCACCAAAAATTGCCAAAGGAACAGTTAAAACTATAATGAATGGATGAATGAATGAGTTAAATGTTGCTGCCATCACCAAGTAAGCTGTGAGCAATGCTAGAGCAAAAATTATAAACAACTCATTACTAGTCTCTTTAATTTCCTCTGATTTACCTTTCCAAGTAATTTGATTTTTTGGAGCCAAATCTGCCATGATATTCTCAAAGAATTTTATCGCTTCGGTTAAGGTATATCCTTCATTAATATTTGCAGATATTGTGACTGCTCGTTGTCTATTGTACCTTGCAAGTTGTTTTGCTGAACCCTCCTCTTTAAAATTAACTAAATTTGATAAAGAAATTAGTTTTCCATTTGTTTCAGAACGAACAAAAATTTTTGAAACTCCTTCTTTATTCCTTCTATCAGATAAATATTGCTGAACTACAATTGGGTATTCTTTACCTAATTTATTGAAAGTTGTAATTTTTTTTCCGCCATAAAGGGTTTCAAGTGTTTCTCCTATTGCTTTTGTTGATACACCTAAATCTTTAGCTTTATTTTTATTAATAATTAATTTCACCTCAGGTTTGTTTCGATTGTAATCAGACTCAATTCTTGAGAGACTTTTGTTAGACCTTAATTTTCTAATTACTCTTTTTTGAATTTCCTCAAGTTCCTCATAGGTACTTCCATAAATAACCATTTGTACTGGCTTATTATAATTAGATACCCTGATTGATTGTGGAGATATTGGAAATGCAAGAGCTTGAGGCAATGTAACAATTTTTCCAATAGCCTCTCTTAAAACAACTTGCTGTCCTTTTTTCCTATTTTTCCAGTCATCTAAAAGTGCAATTATGATAAAACTATTATATGAGTTTGCAGAACTACCAAAGCCAGGTACTCTCATAATGAATCTTGAGTACGGACTATTTTCAGCTTGTAAAAGTGGAATTAATCTAGCTTCGACTTTTTGTGCTTGTTCTTGTGTGTACTCAAAAGAGCTTCCTTCATCTGTTGTGCCAATGATTAAATAAGCACCACGATCTTCCATTGGCAATAATTCTTTTTTAGAGAAACTAAACAACAATACAGAGCAAATGATTATAAATACAATAAATAAACCCACTGATTTTGTTTTGTGAGCAATTACATCTAAAGTCTCTCTATAGAATTTTGAAAATCCTAAAAATATTCTTTCAAATTTTTGAATCAAAATCCTCTTTGAAGACTTTTTATTTAAAAATTTACTAGCGAGCATTGGCGACAAAGTAAGAGCAACAAATGATGAGACAACTATTGAAAATGATAATGCAATTGCTGTTTCTCTAAATAATGTTCCTGAGATTCCCTCTATGAATATCAGTGGTAAAAATACAGCTACTAAAATCAATGTTGTTGCTATGATTGCAAATGAAATTTGTTTGGACCCTTTATAAGCAGCAACTAGTGGAGTTTCTCCATTTTCTATTCTTCGATATATCGCATCAGTCATAATAACCGAGTCATCGGTAATTATTCCAATCGCTAAAATAAAACTTAAAAGAACAAATATATTTATCGACAATCCAAAAATATAAAGACCTAAAAAAGATGCTATCAAGCTTACTGGAAGAGCAATCGCTGGAACGACTACAGCTTTAAGATTCCCAAGAAATAAATAAATTATTAGTACTACTAATACAAAAGCAATCAAAAGGGTTTTATATACCTCTTCAATAGCAGCCTCCACGTAGTTTGCTCTATTAAATGAAACTCTTAAATCTAATTCAATTGGTAAAGATTTTTTAACTTCTACTATCTTTTTTTTGATTTCATTCGAAAGTTCGACTGTTGAAGCACCACTTCTCGCATAAATACCAATACCCACTGTCCTTAAATTAACCTGATCTTTTGTTTGAGCTTTAAAAAGTGTTTTTTCTGAAACAGGTCCAAATTCAATATCAGCAACATCAGATAACAAAATGACTTTATTATTTGTTTTTTTGATTGGTAATTGTTTTATCGAATTTATATCATTGTAGGATTTATCTAAATTTAATGTTAGGTCAATGTTATCTGCCTCAAGAGTACCAGCTGGAAGACTTATATTTTCTCCACGCATTGCAAGTTCGACTTCCTTAATAGTTAAATCATTTGCAGCAAGTTTAATTGGATCTATCCAAACTCTGATACTTAATTCTCTCAGACCACCAACAAGTATCCTACCAACATTTTTAATACTAGAAAACTGATCCACTAAATATCTTTCTGCATAGTCACCTAATTCAAGATCACTCCAAGTTGCAGATGATAACGACAACCACATAGTCGTAGTAAAACCAGCTGCCCTTTTTAATATTTGAGGAGGATCAGATTCTGATGGTAAATTATCTACAACTCTCGCAACTCTCTCTCTTATATCGTTCGCAGCATTATCTAGATCAATGCTAGTATCAAACTCTACGTTGATTGTACTTCTTCCATTCTCGGATTTTGAGTCTATATTTTTTATGCCTTCAGCACCTCCAATAACATCTTCAACGACTTGAGTAACTTCTTGATCCACAATTGATGCTGATGCAGATTTATAATCTACTTGAACTTGGACTACAGGCGGTTGTATTCCATTGGGTAATTCTCTGACTGGTAATTTCCAAAATACAAACAAACCAAAAATAATTAAGATTAAAGACATTACCCAAGAAACAGCTGGTCTTTTTATGCTTAGTTCAGTAATAAACATTTATTTTGTAATAGGTTTTATTTTTCCTCTAGGTCTTACTTTTTTCAATCCTTCAGCAACGATTATCTCACCTTCACTTAATCCAGAAATTACCTCGATGTTTTTATTACTTCTTAGACCTGTTTTAACCTCAGTTTTATTTGCAACATTTTCGCCATTTATTTTGTAAACATAGGATTTGTCGCCTTCAATCATCACACTTGTATCAGGTACACTTAATGAGTTTCTTAGATTAAATTTAACGCTTACTTCTAAAAGAGATCCTGATATTAGTTCGAGATCATTATTTTGCACTTTAATTCTGGATAATATACTTCTTGTATCAGCGTTAATCCTGCTCGATACAAAATCAACTTCACCTGAAAAAGTTTTATCTTTAAAACTAGATAATTTTACGTCAACTGGAAGACCTTTTTTAATAGATGCCGAATAATTCTCTGGAATTTTAATATCTGAGTAAATAGTTGAATTATCATCTAATGTTATGATGAATATATTATTAGATACAAGAATATCTTCCGTAAGACCAGTATAACCAAGTACTCCGCTGAATGGAGCTATAATATTTCCACTTTTCAACTTGATTAATACATCTCCTTTTTTAACAAAGTCTTTTAATTTTAAATCTTCAAAAAGATCATCTTTTTTTATTTTAAAAGTTTCAGATTTTTTTGAGATTGCAGTACCAAAGGTCTCTATTTTTTCAGCAAATTCTTTTTTTACTACTTCGGTGACAACTATTCCTGGAGGGGGTCTTTTACTAAATTTTTTTTTAAAATGATTTCCAATCATTGTTCTACCAATAATTACCGCTGCAATGATTAGAAAAAATATTAAAATAATTGATATAGTTTTAGTCGATCTTTTCATTTTTTTAAATTAACCCGTATTCAGCCCAAGAGCCATCATAAATACAGGGTCGATATTTATCATTTATTAAAGAATAAGCTAGTGCCAAAACACACGCGGTGACCCCGGATCCACATGAAAAGACAATATTTTTATCATTTAAGTTTTTTAGGGAAGATAGAAAAATTTTTTCAAGTTCTTGTTTATTTCTAAAAGTTCTATCTTGATTAAGACAAGAGCCAAATGGTATGCAAACAGAATTTTTAATATTCCCACTTTTTAATCCCTCTCTAGGCTCTGGAACCTTTCCTTCAAATCTTTCTTTATTTCTCGCGTCGACAACTCTAAATTTTTGGGTTTCTATATTTCGATTAATTGAATCTTTGTTCTTAACTAATTCCTGATTTTCAAAACTTTTGTAGTCTGACCCAATAACTTTAGATAAATTATTTGTTACTTTTCTTTTTTCTTCCAGCCATTTTTTTAAACCTCCATTTAAAACATGAACTAGTTTAGGATCATGACCATAATAGATAAAATTAAACCAACAGCGACATGAGCTTACAACATCAGAATTATCATAAATAATAATCATATCCTCATTTTTAATTCCCATCTTTGAGACTATTTTTTCCCATTGATCTTTATTCACTAACATATGTGGAAGATTTGTATTTTTGTCAGAATTATCATCTAGGTCAAAAAAAACGGACTCAGGGATATGTTGAGTTTTATACTCTTCAAAACCATTTCTTTTCGTTTGTGGCATGTGCCAAGAGCAATCAATTATTTTTACTTTGTCTTTGTTATTTTCGAGCCAATCAGTTTCTACTAATGACATTATCTCTTTTCTAAATATTTTTGATGATATTCCTCAGCAATACAATAGTTTCTTAGCAGGGAAATTTTTGTTACAACTTTCCCTGATAACTTTTTATTGACCTGGTCCAGAACATCTTCTGCAATTTTTTTTTGATTGTCATTCAAATAAAAGATTTCACTTCTATATTGTGTACCAAAATCTGGTCCTTGAGAATTTAGTGTAGTTGGGTCATGAATTTCAAAAAAAATTTTTAAAATTTCTTCATAAGTAATTACTTTCTCATCAAAATCAATTTTAACAACTTCAGCATGATTTGTACTTCCTGTGCAAACTTCTTTATAGGTGGTTTGTGAACTATTACCACCACAATAGCCAACTTCAGTTTTGATAACGCCATTAATTTTGCTGAATTTGATTTCAGGCCCCCAAAAACATCCAAGTGCTAAAACTGCTATTTCCATTGATTATGATTTAAATTAATTTACAAATTATTCGTATGCTTAGTAAAAATCAATTGGGATTTTTGTACATGTTTATGTCTGTTTGTGCATTCTCACTAATGGATATAATTGTCAAGTGGTCAGTCGATTATCCAATTGGACAGGTTTTATTTTTTAGAGGGTTTTTTGGGATACTATTTTATTTTTTCATTATACCAAGAGATAGACTTCACAATTTTTATCAAACCAAAAGACCAGGCTTGCATGCTCTAAGGTGCTTGTCGGGTTTAATTGCTTTAGTAGCAATTTTTATTGCTTTAAGAAAATTACCCCTAGCAACTGTGGTAAGTATTTCTTTTGCTGCTCCAATTTTTACAACTATATTTTCAATTTTTTTATTGAGTGAAAAAGTTGGAATTTATAGATGGTTAGCTGTGATAGTTGGTTTTATAGGAATATTAGTAATCACTGAACCAGGGATAAGTGAACTTAACATTTATTATATTTTTCCCATAATATTTTGTCTTGGTCTATCTTATGTAGCAATATCAATTAGACAGTTATCAACCACGGAACCGGTTTGGTTAATTTCGTTCTATTTTTCCTTATCAATAACCTTATTGAGTTTTTTAACTATTCCACAAGGATGGGTTATGCCTAATTTACAGGATTTTATTTTATTATCTTTTGTTGGTATTTTTGGAGGCGTTGCAAATTTATGGTTAGGTCAGTCATATAAATATTCAGAGGTTTCTTTGGTAACTCCTTTAAAATATTTAGCTCTTTTGTTTGCAATAATTTTTGGATATTTCATTTGGGGTGAGGTTCCAACAATCAAAACTCTTCTTGGAGCCTTTTTGGTAATTATTTCAACATTAATTATTTTTAGAAGAGAAATTTACAACAAAAAGATAATCACTTCTAAAACTATCAATGACTAAAGTTCCAAAATATTGGAATAAAGCTAAAAGATATTTATCCAAAAGGGATAAAATAATGTCAAGATTGATTAAAAATTATCAAAGCCCTAATGAAACGATTCTTACTTCAAGAAAGGATATTTTTTTTTCATTGTGTAAAAGTATTATTGGTCAGCAAATAAGTGTTGCTGCAGCAAATTCAGTTTTTTTAAAATTTAAGAAAAAATGTAAAAATAAAATCAATCCAAAAACTGTATTTAAATTGACAACAACACAACTTAGAAATTGTGGATTAAGTAGGCAAAAAGTCTTGGGAATAAAAAGTTTAGCCAAACAAATTCTTAATAAATCCTTTAATCCTAAATCAATAAAGAATATGAGTGATGAGGAAGCTATAGTTTATTTATCTAATTTAAGACAAATAGGTAGATGGTCGGCTGAAATGATTTTACTTTTTACTTATAATAGATCTGACATTTGGCCTATACAAGATATTGGGCTTTTGAGAGCGATTTCTAAAAATTATAATAAAAAATATTTTCCACCGGAAAAATTTGTGTCTTTACTTCAAAAAAGATTTTCACCTTATTGCTCAGTAGCTACATGGTATTTGTGGAGAAGTATAGATCCTGAGCCTATTCAGTACTAAATCCCTCAACGATTTGCATGTGTCTTGTAGTGGTCTTTTTGGCTAAATCCCAACCAGACTGATATTCTTTAGATTGATGACATTTTAAAGCTTGCTCGTAATTTGGAAATTCCCAAACCACAGTTCTTAAAAAATCATCACCATCGAAAGTTGTATGTTTGCCACCTCTAACCAAAGGTAAACCGCCATAACTTTTAATAATTGGAGTTACTGCCTCTGCATACTTTTTTAAATTTTCTTGGTCATCTACTTTAGTATACAAACTTATCCAATAAGCTTTCATGATTTCTCCTTTTTAATTATTTTTAATTATGATAATAAATTTCATGGCAGAGAAATTAATTATCAGTTTTGATGAATATACTCAAATAGTTGAAAAGTTAGCAATACAAATTCATGAAAAATATAAACCAACTGTATTAGTTGGCATTATGAGAGGGGCAGCCCCTATTATTGATATTTTATCAAGAATTTTGAAATTACCAATCGCGTATATTGTTATTCAAAGTTATTCAGGTAAAGGTTTAGAGGATCAACAGGGCCAATTGATGTTTGCAAGAGAAATAAGTTCTTTGGCAGATAACAAAGATTTTAATAAGGTTCTTCTAATAGATGATCTCTCTGATACCGGTTTAACGCTTAATAAAAGCATTGAGTGGTTGAAAAATTACGGCCCAACAAAAGATTATATAAAAGAAGTAAAAACTGCTTGCTTATGGAAAAAGAAATCGTCAACTTTTGAACCTGATTTTTGTCCTATCAGATTAAATTCAGACCCTTGGATTGTTCAACCTACAGAACATTATGAAGAATTGTCTATTGAGGAGATCGTGAAAAAAAATAAACAGGGCTAGTATAAACTAGCCCTGTTTAATTAATATTTAAGCAACTGCAAAACTTACAACACTTAAAATTGCTATCACCCAAATAGCTGGTGAAGTAGTTGCAAATTTACCAGTAAATATCTTGATCAAAGCATATGATACGAATGCCAGAGCAATACCATTGCTGATACTATAAGTTAAAGGCATAGCGATCATCGCAAGAATTGCTGGAGCAGACTCTGAAACATCATTCCACTCTATGTCTGTAATATTTCTAATAAATAGAACTGAAACAAAAAGTAAAGCAGCACCATCAATTTGTTTTGGCAAACTAGTTGCTAAGGGCGCAAAAAATATACATGCTAAAAATAATATACCAATTACCAAAGAGGTCATTCCAGTCTTTCCACCAGCTTTTACCCCAGCCCCAGACTCAACGTAGCTAGTTACAGTTGTAGTTCCCATTACAGCTCCTGCAACAGTACTAACACTGTCTGACAACATTGCTTTATTGATGTCTTTAACCTTTCCATCTTTGCTAACTTTTCCAGCTACATTAGCAACTGAAGTTAAAGTTCCTGCAGTATCAAAAAAGTCTACAAATAATAAAGTAAATATGACTGTAGACATTCCAGCTGTCATAGCTGCAGATAAATCGAATTCGAAAAGATAAGTCATTGAAGGTGGAGCACTTGCGATACCATTAAATTTTGCAAGACCTGTAGCCCAAGCAATTATACTAAATACTAAAATACCAATAATGATATTACCTTTAATGTTCATCTTGTCTAAAACAATTATCGCAATAAAAGTTGCGCATCCTAATAGAACAAGTGGATCACTTAAATTTCCAAGCTGTACTAATGTTACAGGATTATCAACAACCACTTCCATTATCTGAAGACCAATAATTGCTAGGAACAAACCAATTCCGGCACCAATCCCTAATTTTAAACTTTTTGGGATAGAGTTAATAAGCCATGCTCTTATTGGTGTTAATGATATAATTAAAAATAATACACCAGCAACTAATACAGCACCCAAAGCTTGTTGCGGTGTATATCCCATACCTGCACAAACTCCAAAAGCTACAAAAGCATTAATACCCATTCCTGGCGCAAGACCAATCGGCCAAGTTTTTCCATGAAATGCCATTATGAAACAAGCCAGGGCAGTTGCTAAAATAGTTGCAGTGTAAACTGCACCGAAATCAAAGAAACCTTTTTCGGGTCCAGCAAATTCACCTGATAAAATAAATGGATTTAAAAACATAATGTAAGCCATCGTTAAAAAAGTAGTTGTTCCGGCTATTACTTCTGTTTTAAAATCTGTTTTGTGTTTTTTGTAATCAAAATATTTGTCTAACATTATTCCTCCTATTATGATTAAATAGATGATTCTCTTGATAAATACTTAGCCAAATCTAATTTTATCAACATAATTCAACCAAGAAGTTTATATTTTGGTCATATTTTGAAGCTAGAATATGTAAATGAGAAATTTTAAATTAATCGTGTTGTTAATTAGTTTCTTCTTAATGGTCACTGCGTGCCAGACTGTACAAGAAAAAACTGACAAAATTGTTGAGCAAGAAAATAAAAGATTGGGTAAATACATAGGTCAATTATCCAGTGAACTTAAGATTGATCTAGGAAATCCTGATGAAGATTTTAAGAATGAAAAAGGAAATCAAGTTCTTGTTTATAAAACAAAAAAATATGGTATTTCTTGTGAAAGAAAATTTGAGGTAGACACTAACTCAGTAGTGATTGGATTTTCATCAAAAGGATGTTTTTAGTTTACTTGCGGAGCTAGTTACCCCGCAAGCAAGGCTTTAACTTATCTAATTTCGATTAGTTTTTTCTTCTTATGCTCTGGTACAATTCTCTCACAAGATATTGTTAAAAGTCCATCTTTAAGCTCAGCACCATTTACTTTAACGTCATCAGCAATTGTAAATGATCTAGCAAATTGTCTTTGAGATATTCCCTTATGAATGATCTCTCCATCAGCATTTTTATCTTCAGATTTATCGACTTGTTTTGTTCTTACAGTTAATAAATTATCTTCGAACTCAACCTCAACATCTTTTTTATTGAATCCTGCTAAAGCAACCTCAATAGCGTAGTTATCTTTACCAGTCTTTCTGATATTGTATGGTGGGTAATTGGATTGCATTGTCATTGCACCATTTCCCAA
>CACGNF010000004.1 GCA_902574345.1 uncultured Pelagibacteraceae bacterium | reverse complement strand
TTTATAATTGCTGCCATCCCGTTGTTAGATGATCTAATTATATACTTTCCATTTTCGACTGCTCTAAATTTACTATGGATAAAATGTTGTTTGGGTCCAATAGATTTACCAAACCATCCATCTTCTGAAATATTCAATATAAAATCGAAATCAAAATCATTAGTCAAATTTCCACTATATATAATTTCATAACAAATTAACGGCAGAAAATTAATTTGTTTAAGATCATCTTGGATTTTAATAATCTTTCTGTTAGTACCTTTGTCAAATGATCCAATATTATTTGTGATTGTTTTTAAACCAAATTTGTTAAGAATATTTTCAATAGGCACAAATTCACCGAAAGGTACAAGTTTAATTTTGTTATAATTATCAATTAAATTTAATTTACTATCAAATATTGAAAATGAATTGTAATAACTATAATCATTGTTAATAGTTTTTCTACTTGTTATTCCTAAACCGATTAAGTGATTTTCACTAAAATATTTTTCAAATATGTCATTGTATAAATCTAATTGATCTTCATAAGTGTTGGGTATTATTCCCTCTGGCCATACAAAAAATGTCTTTTTTTTTTCAATGGGTGAACTAATTGAAATTAGCTCATTAATCACACTCTCTGCATTAACATTTTTATAGTACCTATCTAAACTTATATTTGCTCCAATTACTCTAACTGCAAAAGGAAGCTCTTTCTCTTTACTGTTATAAAAATTTTTTTTTATAAATTCCCCGTATGTAAAAAAAGTGATAGGCAATAACAGTAAAAAGATACATACAAGCACTTCTTTTTTAGATTTTCTAAATATGAAAAGGGCGGGAGCTGTAAAAAAACTTATTACTATAAGATTTAGTGAATAGGTTCCTATTATTGACAAAATGCTTAGGAAACTATTGATTTCAGAGAAACTATAAATTACCAAGTTCCAAGGGAACCCAGTTAAAATTGTTCCTCTAATAAACTCTATTAAACCAAACAAAAGGGAGAATAGGAAAAAAGCACTTAAAATATTTTTCGGTTTATATAGATAGAAAATAACAATACATAATGCATAAAATAAACCTAAAAATGCTGGGATGACAATTAAAGATATAGGAATTAAAAAATTAAAACTTTGATCAAAACTTAAGGATATAGTTAACCAATACAAACTCGACAAAAAATAACTAAAACCAAATAACCATCCATAATAAAATGATTTTTTTATTCCTCGTTTTAGTCTCTGAAATAAAAAAATAAAGAAAACACTAAGTGTAAAAAAATTTAATAAAAAAAAATTATATGGAGGTAAACTTAAGGAAGTTAAGCCTCCTAAAAAAATAATCAATAAAGTCTCAGATATAAATTTTTTTTTCAATTTAAAATGGAAGTTTTTTCTATAGATTTAAAAATTTTTTTTTCTTCATTTGACATCTGTTTATACTCTTTACTTTTTTGATGATCATGACCCAACAAATGTAAAAAACCATGTATAAAAATTTTTATTGTTTTAATTTTAAATTCATAATTATCTAAATTTTTTGGCTTATTCATATAATCAAAACTTATAATTATGTCGCCAAGATAATTTTCTTTTAATTTTTTTTTTTTTTTATTAAATGGAAAAGAAAGTACATCAGTATGTTTATTCTTATTTCTAAATTTTTTATTTAAAATTTTTATTTCTTTATTATTTGATAACAGCAGCGTTAAATAGATTTTTTTGTTAATAAATCTATATTTTTTTGGGAACTTGTTACAAATTTTATTAAAAAATAATTCTTTTTTTTTTATTTTTTTGGACCAAGAATTTTCCTCTGAAAGCACATTAACTTTGATCATTATTGTTGTACGCTTTCACAATTTTTGAAACTAAAGGATGTCTCACAACATCTGTGTGATCAAAGTCTATAACTGCAATCTCACTTAAATGTGATAATATCTTTTTTGATCTCTCTAAACCTGACATTTTTTTATTTGGCAAATCTATTTGAGTAGGATCACCATTGACAACTATTTTTGAATTTTCACCTATCCTTGTAAGAAACATTTTTATTTGTGTATCAGTAGCATTTTGAGCTTCATCTAAAATTGCAAAAGAATTTTTTAAAGTTCTTCCTCTCATAAAAGCTAAAGGAGCAATTTCAATGTCACCAATTTCTATCATTCTCTGAATTTTCTCAAAGTGAAACAAATCATACAATGAATCATACAAAGGACGAAGATATGGATCAACTTTCTCTTTCATATCTCCTGGCAAAAATCCTAGTCTCTCACCTGCCTCAACCGCAGGTCTAGAAAGTATAATCCTCTCTATTTTTTTTTCCAACAACATTGTTAAACCTACAGCAACAGCAAGAAAGGTTTTTCCTGTACCAGCAGGTCCAGCAGATATAATTATTTCATTTTGTCTCAACGCTCTAACATACTCTTTTTGTTTTTCTGACCTTGGAATTATAGATTTTTTTGGAGTTTTGATTATATCAGTAACGTTGGTATTTTTTACTTTTTCATTTATCATAAATTGATCAACTGAGGATAAAATATCTTTTTGTTCTATACTACCATTATTTTTAAATTGATTTGCAAGAAATTGAATTGCATTCTTCAAAATTTCATTTTTTTCTGAAGTTGATTTGATTAAGATTGAATTTCCTCTGGAATAAATACTTGAATTGGTTATTTTTTCTAACTCTTTTAAGTTTTGGTTAAATTCACCAACCACTCCCATCAGCAGATCATTGTCGTGAAATATTACGCTAATTGAATTATTTTCTGAATAAACAAATTTTAGTGATGAATTAATATCTTTTTTGATAGTATTACTCAAACTTAAGCCACTCTTTGTTCTGAATCATTTAAACTTTTACCAAACAATGTATTTTGATTACTACGATTTATTTTTACTTTGATAACTTTTCCCATATCTAATTCATTACCATCAAAAATAACCGAAGTCATGTACTCAGATCGACCAAAAAATTTTGTTCCACCATCTATTTTATTTTCAACTAAAACATCAATCTCTTTACCCTCAAGTGATTTATTCATATTAATTTGATTTGTAAACAACAGTTTTTGAACTTTTTCTAATCTTGTAAGTGAAATTTTTTTATCAATTAATTCAAAATTTGCTGCTGTTGTTCCTGGTCTTGGACTAAATATGAAAGAAAAAGAATTTATAAATTTAATTTTTTCAATTAAATCACAAGTTTCATTAAAGTCCTTCTCATCCTCACCTGGATAGGCAATTATAAAATCACTCGAAAACTTTATTTTTGGACTAATTTTTTGAAGTTTTTTGTAAATATTAACGTAATCGCTTATCTGATGTTTTCTGTTCATTGAATTTAGGATCTTGTCAGATCCACTCTGAACGGGCAGGTGAACTAAAGGCATTAATTTCTTTGAAACACCATATACATTGATAAGATCTTCTGTCATATCCCTTGGGTGAGAGGTTGTATATCTAATTCTTTTTATTCCATCTAACTTTTCTATTTCTAAAATTAAATCTGACAATCTGTAATTCTCATAATTATAAGCATTAACATTTTGACCTAGTAGTGTTATTTCACGAACTCCATTTTTTGATAAATTCTCTGCTTCCTCTAATATCTTTTTGAATTGTCTTGAATATTCTGGACCTCTTGTAAATGGTACTACACAGAAATGGCAAAATTTATCACAGCCCTCTTGAATAGTTAAAAATGATGAAATTTTTTTTGATGAATTCTTAATATTATCTAAATAATCAAATTTTGTGATAGCATCAAATTCAGTTTCATCTATTTTTTTTTGTTTGAATAAAAATTCCTCAATTTTGTCATTTATTTTATGATAAGCTTGCGGTCCAATAACTATATCAATATAAGGTTCCCTTTTGATCATTTCCTCATTCTCAGCCTGAGCAACACATCCGGCAACTATGACTATTGGTTTTTTTCGTGACCTAAAATTTTTTTTAACCCTTCCAATCTCATGATAAACTTTTTCTTTAGCTTTATCTCGAATATGGCACGTGTTAAGTAAATAACAATTTGACTCCTCTAGATTTTCAGTTTTTACAAAACCTATTTCTCTCACGGTATCAAATATTCTGCCAGTATCATATTCGTTCATTTGACAACCAAAAGTTTTGATAAATATCTTTTTATTCATCTTTTGAGTTTACTTTAACACCATATAACTCAAGTTTATGATCTACTAACTTATAACCATATTTTTTTGCTACTTTTTTTTGCAACTCTTCAATTTCTTCATCCACAAATTCAATTATTTCACCAGATTTTATATCGATCAAATGATCATGATGACTTTCTATCATTGCTTCATATCTAGCCTTGCCACCTTTAAAATCATGCTTGGTTAAAATTCCTGCTTCCTCGAAAAGCTTTACTGTTCTATAAACTGTGGCTATGCTTATTTTTGGATCAACTTTTGATACACGACTATATAACTCATCAACATCTGGATGATCAGACTCACCATAAGCGGACTTTGACTCAGAAATTACCTTAGCAATAATCCGCCTTTGCTCAGTTAACTTTACCCCTTTAGATAAACATTGTTGTTCAATCGTATCTGTCATAATTGATTTTAACTTAAATAAATAGGATTAATCAAATTTTTTTCAACTTTCAATTTATCGCAAAGTTTTGGGATATTTTCGTATTTAACCTCATTTTTTTCACCAAAATCCTCAAAACTAAAACAATAATAATCAATTTTACGGGTTAATTGAAAAGCTTTAACAACTGATAAGGAATTTCTTATCCCTGCAAAACTTCCAGGACCTCGATTAACATAAATTTGAGAAACTTTATCTAAATTTAATTTTTTTTTATTTAGAAAATCGTTAATTAAAATTGATAATTTTTCATAATTTATTTTGGAATTTTCATGAGTAATGCTGTAATTAATATCATTATTAATGATCATTAAAAAAATTTTATCTTTAGCAGCATCTATAATTAGCTTATTCATCTTACAATTTATATTTCTAGTTAATTGTATTTCACAAGAGAATAATATCAAATCTTATTCTAGAGATAGTGGTGTTTTATCATTGATGTATCATCGCTTTAATGAAAATAAATATCCATCAACAAATATTAGAATGGATATGTTTGATGAGCAAATGAAAATTATTAAAAATCAAGGGTATGAATTTTATGACCCTCAAAATTTTTTAAATGAATTTAATAAGGTAAAAAAGAGCAAGAAAATTTTAATTACAATAGATGATGGATTTAAATCATTTTATAATGAGGCCTGGCCATATCTAAAAAAAAATAAAATTCCATTCATCTTATTTGTATCTACTGAACCTGTAGGTAAAAAAGGGTATATGACTTGGGATGAAATTAAAGAAATTGATGACTCCGATATAGGCTATATAGGACACCATTCACATACACATGAATATTTAATTGATATGACAGAAAAAGAATTCATAAATGATATGGAAACAGCAACTGAAATTTTTAAAGATAAACTAGGCTATGTGCCACCAATATTTTCATATCCTTTTGGTGAATATTCTCTTTTTATGAAAAATTATATATCAAAAAATTTTGAAATTGCTTTTGGACAACACTCTGGAATAATTGACAACAATAAAGATAAATTTGAATTACCAAGATTTCCGATAAATGAAAAGTATGGAGATTTAAAACGATTTAACTCACTAATAAATTATAATCCTCTAGAGTACAAATCTCTTAAACCAGTAGAAAAAAAATTAGAAAATAATGATAATCCACCTAAATTAATTGTGGAATTTTTTGATAATCAAAAAAATATTAAAAATATCAATTGTTATTCAAATGATGGTGGTTCATGGGGCCAACCAAATTTAGTATTCGAAAAAAATATTCTTTATATCAATTTCGAAACTAAATTTTTACCAAGACGTGGAAGAATAAATTGTTCCTTAAATGATGATGGCAAGTGGCGTTGGTTTGGAACCCAATTTGTTATAATGGAAAACTAAATTAAACTTTCAAGCTCTTTGCTTGAAGGAAGTAACTTAGCATCATCAAAATCTTTTAAATTGTTTTGATTAATAATTTTTTGCAAAACTTCAACATACTGATTTCCTGTTTCAGCATAATTTTTTAAAAATTGAGAAAGAATTAAACTATCTAAAGGTTGATTATTATCTCTTAAATGTGCTCTAGCTAATCTAAAATTTTTATATGATCGATGGGTATTTAAATTTCTTTGATAAGCTCTAACTGAGGCCTGTAATACATTGAATTTCATAACTTTATGACCCTTATTCTCATCAGCCTCTTTAGGCTTTAAGCCATCACCAGACCAAGTCCATTGCCCGAAAAGTGCATTACCCTCTTGTGCAAATCTTGATGTTCCCCATCCTGTTTCTTTCGCAGCTTGAGCAAGTGCCAAAGAAACTGGTATTTCATCCATCCTGATTTTGAGTGTTGTTAAATCTTTAGATGTTACTCCATACTGTTTGTATTTTTTTTCAAGCCATTTTTTTTCTAATTTAGTATTATTGCTTTTATTTATAATTTTAAACAAAGTCTTTCGATCTAATCTAATATTATTATTTTCTTTTAAGACTAAAGGTAATACTATTTGAATAAAAAACTCTTTTCTTTTCTTGGTACTTTCGATCATTTTGATTTCACCAGGAAGTAAAGTTAAAGCGACAGGCTTAACTAACTTTGTTTCCCTTACATCATCTAGTTTATAGTCTGTGTCTTGAAATAATTGTTTAATTGTTGATGCATTTAATCTTACAGTATCTGTTTCAAGATCGTTTAGACTGAATATATCAATTAACAAATCTTTTTCATTTAAATCTCCTCCATCAGTTTCAACACCCTCTTTTTTATTGAGTGTATAAGCTAGTATAGCCTTAGAATTATTTTGAAATTCTTTATCTTCTAAAAGCTGCTTATTAGCAAAATTAATTATTGATGGAATATGATAGAAGGAAAATACAACAAAAATACTTGTTAAAAATATTCTTGGAATTGCACCAATTCGTCTATCATCAAAAAACTTAAATATTTTTAAATTCTTCCTTCTCATTCTAACAAAATAAAATTTTGACTTAAAAAAAATCATTTGATTTAAGAATTTAAGATTTTTTAATTTAAAACTAAACATTTAAAGGGCCTCAACCTTCTTAACTTCTGGTAGATAGTGACAAAGAAGATTTTGAACTCCCTGTTTTAATGTCATAGTTGAACTTGGGCAACCCGAACAACTCCCTTGGAGCTGCACTTTAACAATACCATCTTTAAACTCTTTAAATTTAATATCTCCACCATCTTTCGCAACTGCAGGTCTGATTTTTTCATCTAATATTTTAACTATTTTTTTTTCTATATCTTTTAAATTTTCATTATTTTCAATTAAAGTATTTTCAACAACACACTCTTTTCCGCTAGAATAAAAATCATTGATTAAAGAAATTACTATATGTTTAATTTCATCCCATGATATGTCATCATATTTATTTATTGAGATAAAATCTTTACCTAGAAAAATGCCTTCAACTCCATTTATAGACAACAAATTTTTAACTAATTCATTATTAGTTTGATCTTTTTGTGTAATTTCAAATGACCCTTTATTTGAAACATTCTTACCTGGTAAGAATTTTAAAGAATTTGGGTTCGGCGTTATTTCGGTCTGGACAAACATGATTTATATATAATCAATAATTGTAAAAATGAAACTTGTTAATAAAAAAATCCTAAAAACCAACAAGTTCTTGGATTTTTTTTACCTTTTCCGAAGCTATTTTATCTGCTTTTTGAGTTCCCTCTAATAATATTTGATCTAAATATTTTTTATCATTTAATAACTTTTTGATTTCAGATGATATTGGACTAATTTTATCAACCATAACTTGTGATAAATTTTCTTTAAATTCCGAAAAATTTTTTCCAGAAAATATATCAATTGTATCCTCTAAACTTACATCCATTAAACTAGAATAAATACCCATCAAATTCTTTGCTTCGGGTCTTTTTTCTAAATCTGCACTAGCGGATGGTAATGGCAAAGTATCAGTTTTTGCTTTTTTGATTTTATTTATTATTTGGTCTTTATCATCCGATAAATTTATCCTGCTCAGATCTGATAATTCAGATTTACTCATTTTTTTTGTACCATCTCTCAAGCTCATTATTCTTGAAAACTCTTTTTGAATTAACGGCTCAGGAATTTTAAAAAAACCATCAGCATTAAAATCATTATTAAATTTTTGAGCTATATCTCGACAAAGTTCCAAATGTTGCTTTTGATCATCTCCAACAGGTACGTGGGTTGTGTCATATAACAAAATATCTGCTGCCATTAGAACAGGATAAGAATAAAGACCGATACTTGCTTTTTCTTTATCTTTTCCGGCTTTCTCTTTAAATTGGGTCATTCTATTAAGCCATCCCATTCTAGCAACACAACTTAATATCCAGGCTGTTTCTGAATGAGCACTCACACTTGATTGATTAAAAATAATACTTTTTTTAGGATCAATACCACAAGCAATAAAAGTTGCTACAGTTTCATAAACATTATCTTTTAATTTTTTTGGATCTTGAGCAACTGTTATTGCATGAAGATCAACAACACAGAACACACACTCATTTTGATCTTCATTGTTAAGTTTTACAAAATTTTTAATTGCTCCCAAATAATTTCCAAGATGAAGATTTCCAGTAGGCTGAACACCTGAAAAAATTTTTTTTCCCATAGTTAATACTTTAGTTTAATATCACCATATTTGAAAGCTTTGATAAATAATGAAAAACTCAAATAGAATATAAGACTTAAAAAAGCTGAAAGTATCAAATAAAAAGATTTAAAATTATATTCATAAATCAATTTATTTTGAAAAAACAAAATTAAATAATTAAAAAATATTCCCATTAATATAGATGCCAGAAGTATTTTTGTTAATTTGGCGAAAAATAATTCATTAAAATGAAATAAATCTTTATTTTTTAAGTACACAAATAATATTATTGCGTTAAACCATGATGAAATTGTTGTAGCTATAGGAATGATTATAAAACCAATTTCTCTAAAAAAATAAACACTTATTAATATATTTAAAATTACTGAAAATAATGAAATATAAAATGGTGTTTTAGTATCCTGATTTGCAAAAAAGAAAGTGGAAAATACTTTAATCAGAGCAAAAGCAGGTAATCCTAATCCAAAATAATAAAGTGCATTTGCCGAGTTAGTTACTGACAACTCATCAAAAGAACCATAGCCAAATAATGCAGAAATAATTTGTTCTGATCCTACAATTAAAGCAACTGAAGCTGGTAGACTTAAAAACATACTAAGCTCAAGTGCTTTATTTTGTAATAAAAGTATTTTATTTTTCTTTTTTAAAAAAACATGTTTTGAAAGTTGTGGCAGAACAACCACACCTATCGCAATTCCTGCAATTGCCAGATTTATTTGATAAATCCTATCAGCATAATATAAATAAGATACAGCACTGGCTTGAAAAGATGCAATTATAGTACCCACAAGAATATTTATTTGTGTAACACCGGATGAGAAAATACTAGGTAAAAGTTTTTTGAAAAAAAATTTTACCTTATTATCAATTTTAAAATTAAAATTAAGTCTTATAAAATAAAATTTTTTTGCAAATTGATATAAAAAAACAAGCTGTAGTAATCCTGCAATAGAAACTCCATATGATAAATAATAAACTAGCTCGTCGTTAAGAAATTTGCCAAAAAATAAAATTCCAATCAAGACTACATTAAGGATTATTGGAGCTGCAGAGGCAGCAGCAAACTTATTGTGAGAATTTAGAACTGCAGCAAAAAAAGAAGATAAACTTACAAACATCAAAAATGGCATGGTTATCCTTGTAAGATTGACAGCAAGCTGAATTTTTTCCGAATTATCAACAAAACCTGGCGCTATTAGCCTCACAAAAAATGGCATGAAAATTTCTATAATCAAAACTAAAAACAATAGACCTAAAAATAATAAATTGAAAATTTCATTAGCAAATTTTTGTGATCCAGTTTTTTTTTTTACTAATTCTGAAGTATAACTTGGTATAAAAGCTGCATTAAAGGTTCCTTCTGCAAATAATCTTCTAAAAGTATTGGGTATTCTAAATGCTACAAAAAATACATCTGCTAAAAAACTTGTTCCAAGAAAAATTGCTATCAAAACATCTCTTAAATAACCAAGTAATCTACTGATAATAGTATAAAAACCAAAAGTCCCTGTTGACTTAACTAAATTCATAAATCATATTAGTCTTAATTTTACCCCATTTGTACACCTAATTAGCATAAATGAAAAAAACAAAAATTGATCATTACACAGATAAAGAAGCTTTAGATTTTCACAAAGATAAAAAGCCAGGCAAGATTGAAATATCTTCTTCAAAAAATATGACGACAAAAAGAGATCTGGCTTTGGCATATTCTCCTGGTGTAGCTGCGCCTGTAAGAGCAATCAGTGAAAATCCTGAGGCTGCGTTTGATTATACAAGTAAAGGTAACCTTGTTGCGGTAATTAGTAATGGCTCAGCAATTTTGGGAATGGGAAATTTAGGTGCGTTAGCATCTAAACCAGTGATGGAAGGTAAGGCTGTTTTATTTAAAAGATTTGCTGATATTGACTCTATTGATTTAGAGATAGACTCCGAAAATCCAGATGAAATCATAAATAGTATAAAAAATTTTGCTCCAAGTTTTGGGGGTATTAATCTTGAGGATATTGCTGCTCCTGATTGTTTTATTATTGAAGAAAAGCTTAAAGAAATACTTGATATACCTGTGTTTCATGATGATCAGCATGGAACTGCAATTATTACAACTGCAGCACTTATTAATGCTTTAGACATTAGTAAAAAAAAAATTGATAAAGTTAAAATAGTAGTAAATGGTGCTGGAGCGTCAGCTATGGCTTGCGCTAATTTATTTAAAAAGACTGGTGTGCCCCAAAAAAATATTACAATGGTAGACAGAAAAGGGGTCATTTACAGAGGTCGAGATAATTTGAACCAATGGAAATCAAGTCATGCAATTGAAACAAAAGATAGAACTCTAGATGATGCTATTACTGATGCAGATGTTTTTTTAGGTTTATCTGCAAAAGGAGCGTTAACTAAAGACATGGTAAAAAAAATGGCAAAAAACCCAATTATATTTGCATGTGCTAACCCTGATCCAGAAATTACACCTGAAGAAATTGAAGAGGTTAGAGATGATGCAATTATAGCGACCGGAAGGTCAGATTACCCTAATCAAGTAAACAATTTAATAGGGTTTCCATATATTTTTAGAGGTGCATTAGATGTACGATCAAAAACAATTAATGAAGAGATGAAAATTGCAGCTGCACATGCAATTGCAAAACTAGCTAAAGAAGATGTACCGGATGAAGTCATTGCAGCAATGGGAGGTGAAAGACCTCACTATGGAAAAGATTATATAATTCCATCGACATTTGATCCAAGATTAATTAGTGTTATACCGACTGCAGTTGCAAAAGCTGCTATTGACACTGGCGTAGCGAGAAAGAAAATTGATAATTTTGAAATCTATAAGGACCAACTTAAACAAAGATTAGATCCAACAGTAACAATTATGCAAGGTGTAAATAGTTATATAAAGAAAAAACAAAAAAAAGTTGTTTTTGCTGATGGTGAGGATGAAAATACACTTAAAGCTGCTATAGCTTTTAAAAACTCTGACTTAGGAATACCCATCTTAGTTGGAAAAGAGGAGCTGATTAAAAATCAAATAAAAAAAATTGGTTATAATGAAAATTTTGATATTGAAATTGTAAACTCAAAAGACACAGCCAAAAGAGAAAAATATGTAAAATATTTATTTAAAAAACTTCAAAGAGAAAAGGGAATGTTAGAATGGGATTGTGATAGACTTGTAAGAAACGATAGAGTTATTTGGGCTTCATGCATGGTTGCGTGTCAGGATGCAGATGCGATGATAACTGGGAACACAAGGAGATACTCATCTTCACTAGAAAAAATTATTAAAGTTGTTGATTCTAGACCTGGAGAAATTATGTTCGGATTAAACCTGGTTGTGAATAGAGGAAAAACAATATTTATTTGCGACACATCAGTTATAGAATACCCAGACGCAAAACAACTAGCTGAAATGGCAAAATCAGCAGCAAGGGTAGCAAAATTATTTGGTTTTGATCCTAAAGTTGCTTTTTTATCTCACTCTACTTTTGGGGAGCCAGCAACAGATAGAACAAAAAGATTAAGTGATGCTGTTAAGATTTTGAAATCAGATAAGGTTGATTTTAAATTTGATGGTGAGATGCAACCAGATGTTGCTTTAGAAGAGATATACAAAGAACTTTATCCATTTTCAGAAATAGTTGGTAACTCAAATGTTTTAATTATGCCCAGCCAACATAGTGCAGCTATTTCCTATAAAATGATTAAGTCAATGAGTAGAGCAAAGGTAATTGGACCTTTATTAATTGGTTTAGGTTTACCTATTGAAATAGCACCTTTAAGATCATCAACTTCTGATATTTTAAACTTAGCTTCAATTGCAGCTTACTCAGCTGATGTAATTGATTATAAAAAAAATTAGTTAGTTTTAATTCTTAAATTATCTACTAGTAAAATACTAGCAATTACATCCTCAACATCTAAAATTTCTTTTGCCTCCGTTATAACAAGATCCTTTTCATCTTTCGTAAGAGAAATTCCATAAATATAAATTTTTTTTTTATAAGTATCTATTTGATAGTTGGTTGCCTTTATTTCTTTATTTAAAATCAATGCAGTTCTTAATTGAGAAGTGATTAACAGATCTTTTGCTGATTGTTTAAAATTAAAGGCCTCTTTTATTTTAATATCATTTCTCACTGACCTTACTCCATCAGTTTCCCATGCAATTTTAGTTAATTTTAATTTTTCCTCTGGTTCATCAACTTTACCAGTTAAAAAAATTCTACCATCTAAAACTTTTGATTTTACAGATAAAAGGTAGTTTTTATTCATCATTAAAATTCTGGCAGTTAAATTTTTTTGCATTAAAGAGTCGTCTATTTGAGTTCCCAAAGATCTTGGGTCAATAGCCACACTTACACCTGTTCCAAAAATTCCTGATGATGATACTCCAGCACATCCATTTAAAATAAAACCAACAAAAAGTAAAACAAGTATTTTATTTTTCATTTTTAATTTTCAAACAATAATCATAAATAATTTTTTTTGAAATTTCATTTTTTCGAATTATCAAGTCTGTTATTTCTTTAACACTTAGTTTATTTATCATCATTCTAATCAATCTTTTATCTGATTCATCCAAAGTTTGTGAAGCTTTTTTGTCATCAATTTTTTCCGAAATAACAATAGTCAATTCACCTTTTAAATTACTATTTAATGGTTCTAAATCCTCAACTTTAGATCTTTTATATTCCTCATAAAACTTAGTCATTTCTCTACAAATCAGAATTTTTCTACCCATAAAATTTTTTTTAATTAAAGGAATAATCTTATTAATTTTCCTTGGAGAAATAAAAAAAACTATTGAACTATTTAATTTTGATAAAATTTCCAAATCTTGTTTTAAAATTTTATCCTTCTCAGGAAAAAATCCATAAAAGAAAAACTTTTCTGAAAATCCAGATATTGAGACTGCTGATGATACTGCTGAAGGACCTGGTATAGGAATAATATTTATGTCATTCTTAATACACTCATTAACTAATACAGAACCTGGATCGGAAATCCCTGGAGTACCAGCATCCGAAATTAAAGAAATAATTGACCCTTGATTGATTAACTTTAAAATTTTAATAACATTTCTTTTCTCATTAAATTTATGATTTGAAATTAAATTTGATTTGATTTGATATTTTTCTAATAAATTTTTAGAAACTCTGGTATCTTCACACAAAATGTAATCTGAGTTTTTGAGAGTTTCTATCGCTCTAAGACTAATATCATTTAAATTCCCTATCGGAGTTGAGACTAAATATAGACTTTTTTTGAACACTCTATTAGCAGATTTTAATTTTTCAATCATATTTACTATTAAAATATATTAGTATCATTAAAATGAAAAAATTTTTTAGAATTATTTTGACGATAATAATTATTTTCCTAACAAATTATTCATTTGCATTTTCACAAAATGAAAAAATTAGAATTGGGCTTCTAGCACCTTTATCTGGTGAATATAAAGAATTAGGACAATCGATAATTAAATCAACAAGAATGGCTTTAAATGATATTGGAACAGACAATATTGAAATTTATCCTATGGACACTGGTATTGATCCTAATCAAACTTTACAATCAGCTATTAGGTTAAAAAATAAGGGAATTAGGATATTTCTTGGTCCAATTTTTTTTAAAAGTTTACTTTATTTAAATCAAATTGATGATGTAATTTTTCTATCATTTACAAACAAAACTTCAAATTTACCAAAAAATGTGATCAGCAGTGGTGTTAATTCGTTGTCTCAATTAAATGCTATTAAAAAATTTTTAGAAATAAGTGAGGTCGAAAAAACAATTTTTTTAACACCCGATCTTGAATATAAAAGTGAAATTAAAAAAGCTATCAAACAATCGAAAATCAAAATTTCTAAACAATACACTTATGACACCGAGCCAACTAAACTCACAAAGCAAATTGAAAAAATAACAAATTATGAAGTGAGAAAGCAAAACCTAGCTGATGAAATTTTTAGAGTTGAAAACTCAGATTTAGTAGATAAGGAAGAACAAATTAAGAAACTGGAAAAAAAATATACAATTGGAAATGTAAATTTTGATTCAGTTATTATCTCTGATTTTGATGAAAATCTTAAAAGCGTAATTACTTCTCTTATCTACACCGATGTATCACCAAAAAGTAAATTATTTATTACTCTTAATCAATGGTTTAATGAAAGTTTATTTTTAGAGGAAAGTATACAGCCTTTATATTATCCATCGATTAATAAACAAAATTTAGAGTCATTTAATAAAAAATTTATCGACACCTACAATTCAGAACCAAATCATCTAAGCTTATTAAGTTATGATCTCTTAGGATTAATTTATTATTTATCTTTAAAATCTGATTTTTCAGACATAAACAATATTTTTAAAAAAGAAAATTCATTCAAAGGTAAAATTGGAATTTTTGATGTAAAAAACAACAAAATTAATCATAGATTAAACTTTTACAAAATTGAAGGGGGAGAAATTAAAGAAATTTTCTAAGCTTTTTAAAAGCATCAGACCTGTGATCTAATTTATACTTTTGAGATGGCTTCATCTCTCCAAATGTTTTTATTTTATTTTTAGGAATAAATATTGGATCATATCCAAACCCATTTTTACCCTTGGGTATTTTAGAGATATACCCCTCAACTTTTCCTACAACACAAGCTATTTTTTTATCTAAATCACTTATGGATAAAGCACAAACAAACCTCGCATTAATTTTTTTATTTCTCCAATTTTTATCCTTTTTATCTAGCGCCTTATAAACTTTTTGCATTGCCTTATCGAAATCTAATTTTTTTCCAGCCCATCTTGCTGAAAAAATTCCCGGTTTTTTTTTTAAAATATCAATTTCTAAACCAGAGTCATCAGCAAGGCAGATCAGATTTGTTTTTTTTGAAAAATATCGAGATTTAATCAAGGAGTTTTCTTTAAAAGTCTTTCCAGTTTCTCTTGGGCTTTTTAATTTAAACTTTGATGTAGAAAATATTTTAATATTTTTTGGTAACAAATCTCTAATTTCCTTTAATTTTCCTTTATTATTTGTACCTATAAGTAGTTGTTTAATTTTTTTTTTTAACATCTAGAAATTTAATTTTTTCTTACCATATATGTCTGTATGGAAAAAGATCAAAACCAAGAAAATAAAGACAAATCATCTGAGAAAGATCAAAAAGATTTAAATCAAGATCAAAAAACTGAAAATTTAGAAACAAATAATAAAGAACAAGATCAAGGACAGGATCAAGAACAAGAAAAAACACCAGAAGAAAAAATTTTAGAGTTAGAGGATAAACTTGCAAGATCTTTTGCTGAAATGGAGAACCAAAGAAGAAGATTTGAAAAAGAAAAAGAAGATGCTTTTGAATATGGAGGCTTTTCATTTGCAAGAGAAGCTCTAAATTTGATAGATAATCTTGAAAGATCAAAACAAATTTTATTAAACGATGAATCTTTAAAGGATACTGAGGCTTTAAAAAAAACAATCGAGCATTTTGACATTATTAATAAAGATTTAATTTCAATTTTTTCAAAAAACAAAATTAAACCTATTGAATGTCTCAACAAAAAATTAGATCCAAACTTTCATCAAGCAATGATTGAAATTGAGGATGATCAAAAAGAACCCGGAACAATTGTTCAGGAAATACAAAAAGGATTTACAATTAAGGATAGATTATTGAGACCTGCTTTAGTTGGTGTTGCGAAAAAAAGTAAAAAAAAAGATGAAAAAAATGAGGAAAATAAAGAAAATTCAGGAGATAAATAATTTTTGAATGAACTTGTAGAATTTAATTTCAACCCTATATGAGGAGAATAAATAACTAATATGAGCAAAATAATTGGCATAGACTTAGGAACAACAAACTCTTGTGTGGCTATTATGGAAGGAAGCCAGGCAAAAGTTTTAGAAAATGCAGAAGGTGCAAGAACTACACCCTCAGTTGTTGCTTTTACTGAAGAAAAAGAAAAATTAATAGGTCAACCTGCTAAAAGACAAGCAGTAACAAATCCTGAAAATACAATTTTTGCAGTTAAAAGATTGATTGGTAGAAATTTTGAGGACCCAACCGTTAAAAAAGATATTGAAGCTGCACCCTTTAAAATTGTGAACTCGGAAAAAGGTGACGCGTGGATTGAAGCTAAAGGAGAAAAATATTCACCTTCACAAATTTCAGCCTTTATTCTCCAAAAAATGAAGGAGACTGCTGAAAAATATTTGGGTCAAGCAGTTACAAAAGCAGTAATAACAGTTCCTGCATATTTTAATGATGCACAAAGACAAGCTACAAAAGATGCAGGGAAAATTGCAGGGTTAGAAGTTTTAAGAATTATAAACGAACCAACTGCAGCATCATTAGCTTATGGTTTAGATAAAAAACAAAATAAAAAAATTGCAGTTTACGATTTAGGTGGGGGAACTTTTGACGTATCTATTCTCGAATTAGGTGATGGAGTTTTTGAGGTGAAATCTACTAATGGTGATACTTTTTTAGGTGGAGAGGATTTTGACAATGCTGTTGTGGAATATTTAATTTCTGAGTTCAAAAAAGACAGTGGTATCGATCTAAAAACTGATAAGCTAGCCTTACAAAGATTAAAAGAAGCGGCTGAAAAAGCAAAAATTGAACTTTCAGCAGCGGAGCAAACAGATATTAATTTGCCATTCATCACTGCAGACAAAACTGGTCCTAAACATATAAATTTAAAAATGACTAGAGCTAAGTTAGAGGCTTTAGTTGAAGATTTAATCGCTAAAACTATTCCACCGTGCAAAACTGCTTTAAAAGACGCTGGAATTTCAGCTAGTGATGTTGATGAAGTAGTGATGGTTGGAGGTATGACTAGAATGCCAAAAGTCATTTCTGAGGTTAAAAATTTCTTCGGTAAAGAACCAAATAAAAGTGTTAATCCTGATGAAGTTGTTGCAATGGGAGCAGCAATACAAGCTGGTGTTTTACAGGGTGATGTAAAAGATGTTCTTTTATTAGATGTAACACCTTTGTCTTTAGGAATTGAAACTCTTGGCGGAGTTTCTACAAAACTTATTGAAAAAAATACAACAATACCTACAAAAAAAAGTCAGGTATTTTCTACTGCTGAGGATAACCAACCCGCTGTTTCCATACGCGTTCTACAAGGTGAAAGAGAAATGGCAACAGATAATAAATTACTTGGTAATTTTGAATTGGTTGGCATTGCTCCTGCACCAAGAGGAGTTCCTCAAATTGAAGTGACTTTTGATATAGATGCAAACGGAATAGTAAATGTGTCAGCTAAAGACAAAGGCACTGGCAAAGAACAAAAGATTCAAATTCAAGCTTCAGGTGGGTTAAGTGACGAAGAAATTGAAAAAATGGTAAAAGATGCTGAGGCAAACAAAGAAGCGGATAAGAAAAAAAGAGAGTCTGTCGATGTTAGAAACCAGGCTGATACCTTAATTCATTCAACTGAAAAAAATCTTAAAGAACATGGATCTAAAGTTTCAGATGCTGAGAAAAAAGCAATAGAGGATGGATCTAATGCATTAAAGGAATCTCTTAAGGGTGAAGATATAGAGGATATTAAGAAAAAAACAGAAGCATTAGTGCAGGCTTCAATGAAGCTAGGAGAAGCTATTTACAAGTCACAACAAAGTACAAAACCAGATTCTGGTAAAGATGATGGAAAAGATGAAAAGGAAAAGAAAGACGATAATGTTGTTGATGCGGACTTTGAGGAAGTAAAAGACGAGAATAAAGAAAAAAGCGCTTAACTGACATCTATTTGTCCAGGTTATATACATGGCTAAAAGAGATTATTATGATGTCTTGGGAGTAAGTAAAAGCGCAAGCCCTGATGAACTTAAATCAGCTTACAGAAAATTAGCAGTTAAATATCACCCTGACAAAAATCCTGGTGACAAATCTGCAGAAGATAAATTTAAAGAAGCCAGTGAGGCTTATGGTGTACTCTCTGATAAATCTAAAAAAGAAAACTACGATAACTTTGGACATGCTGCATTTGAAAATGGTGGTGGTGGTAGGGGTGGTTTTGGAGGTTTTGGGGGTTTTAGTGGAGCAGATTTCTCAGATATTTTCGAAGATTTTTTTGGAGACTTTGGTGGTGGAGGCAGAAGAAGTTCAAGAAGAAACTCAAATAACAGAGGTTCAGATCTAAGATATGATTTATCAATTACACTTGAGGAGGCATACACTGGAAAAAAACAGAACATTCAATTCTCTACCTCTGAGAAGTGTAACACCTGCAAAGGAAATGGTTCAAAACCAGGCTCAAGTCCAGAGAGATGTACCTATTGTGGAGGAAATGGTAGGGTTAGATCTAATCAAGGCTTTTTTACAGTTCAACAAACTTGTCCTCAATGTGCTGGGAGTGGTGAGGAAATAACCAATCCATGTGGAGATTGCAATGGACAAGGTAATAAACAAACAAATAAAAAAGTATCTGTAACAATTCCTAAAGGTGTTGATGATGGTACAAGAATAAGACTTGCTGGTAAAGGTGAGGCTGGAACAAGAGGAGGTACCAGCGGAGATTTATATTTATTTATTAATGTTAAATCTCATGAGTTATTTAAAAGATCTGATGTTAATTTATTTTTTGAATTTCCAATTTCAATTGCTGATGCAGCTCTTGGAACAACAATAGAAATACCCACAATTGATGGAAAAAAAGCAAAAATTAAAATACCAGATGGAACTCAAGATGGTAAGCAATTTAGGTTAAAAGGAAAAGGTATGCCATTTATGCGAAGAGGAGATTTTGGTGACTTATATGTTCAAGTTAAAACTGAAGTACCAGTATTTTTAAATAGAGAACAAAAAGATTTATTAGAGCGATTTAGAAAAATAGAAAATGAAAAATCAAACCCAAGCATAAAAAAATTTTTTCAAAAAGCTAAAAGTTTTTGGAATAGTTAGAGAATGGGATTAGAAGAGATCGTTCCAGCTATTTTTTTGATAGCAGTTTTAATTCTAGTACTGCCTGAATTTTTAAGATCTAACTCAAAATCAAAAAGATTTATCAAAAATTTATTTATTTGGTCTATAATTATTGCTTTCATTGTGATATTTTCTATCTTTATCTTAAAATGAAAAAAATTAAATTATTAGTGACCGGTTGCATGGGTCGTATGGGCCAACAAATAATTACATCTGTAAAAAAAGATAAAAATTTTATAATTACCGCTCTAACAGAAAACAAAAAAATTAATAAAAAGATTAATGGAGTAAAAGTTGAACTGAATAATGAAAAATTATTCAAAAAAGTAGACCTGATTATCGATTTTACAATACCAAAATGTACTTTTCAGGTTTTAAAAATAGCCGCAAAATTAAAAAAAAGAGTGGTTATTGGTACCACTGGTTTTACTAAAAAAGAAGAGGATTTAATTAAAAAATTTTCAAAGAGGATACCAATTTTAAAAGCTGGAAATATGAGTTTGGGTATTAATCTTTTAATGTATTTAACAGAAATTGCTGCAAGTTCATTGGGAAAAAATTTTTTAAGCAAAATTTTTGAGATTCATCATAAACATAAAAAAGACTATCCATCAGGAACTGCGTTAATGTTAGGTAAAGGAATAGCTGTGGGTAAAAACAAAAATTTTTATAATTTGTTAGGAAAAAAATATTTAAATAAAAAAACTTTTCCTTATGGAAAAAAGATAAATTTTAATTCTTTAAGAAAAGGAGAAATTATTGGTGAACATGAGGTTAAATTTTCAAGTGGTAAAGAAATAATTACTTTAAATCATGAAGCTTTCGATAGAGCACTCTATTCTGAGGGTGCTTTGTCAGCAGCAAAATGGCTTATAGATAAAAAGCCAGGTCTTTATTCGATGAGAAATTTGATGAATTTCAAATAATGAATGAAATTCAAAGAGCCAAGGTAGTTTTAAAAATTTTAGACAAGACATATCCCAAAATAAATGTCCCTCTTAAAAGTAGAAATGTTTTTACACTTTTAATTTCTGTTCTTCTTTCTGCGCAATGCACTGACGTAAATGTAAATAACGTAACTAAAAATATCTATCCAAAATTTTATAAACCTCAACATTTTGTTAAATTAGGAAGAAAAAAAATTGAAAAATTAATTAAAAAAATTGGTATTTTTAGAATTAAGGCAAAAAGCATTTTTAATTTATCTAAAATACTTATTAAAAAACATGATGGCAAAGTACCGAAAACTTTTGAGGAATTAGAAAAGCTTCCCGGTGTCGGACATAAAACTGCTGGAGTTGTAATGTCTCAAGGCTTTGGATACCCCGCATTTCCAATTGATACCCATATTCACAGATTAGCTCAAAGATGGGGCTTAACAAATGGAAAAAATGTTGTTCAAACTGAAAAAGATTTAAAAAGACTTTTTCCTAAAAAAAGTTGGAACAAACTTCACCTTCAAATCATATATTATGGGAGAGAATTTTGTAAAGCAAGAGAGTGTTATGGTGTGACTTGTAAAATTTGTACCACTTGTTATCCTAATAGAAAGAAACCTATTAAAACTAAAAAAGCCTAATATGAAAATTCTTGGTATCGGAAATGCAATTATTGATGTCATTTGTAAAGTAGAGGAAAATTTTCTAACAGAAAACAATCTTACAAAAGGTACTATGAAATTAATTTTTGATTATAAAGAATTTACGAATATTTTAGCGAAACTTAAAATAGAAAAAACTGTATCAGGAGGTTCTGTTGCTAACTCAATCGTTGGCTTATCTCAACTTAAAAATAAAGTTGGATTTATTGGAAAAATATCCGATGATGATTTTGGTGCCAAATATGAGGAAGGATTAAAAAAAGAGAATGTGGAGTATTTTTATTCTAAAAAAAAAGAGAGCCTTCCTACAGGATCTTGTCTTATTTTAGTAACACCAGACTCTGAGAGGACAATGTGTACTTTTTTAGGTATAGCAGGAAAAATTAGCGAAATTGATATATATGAAGAACTAATTGAAAAAAGTGATTTAATTTTTATGGAGGGCTATTTATGGGATGAGGGTGAACCAAAAAAAGCATTCGAAAAGGCGATTAAGTATTCCAACAAAACTGCAATGTCACTATCAGATTTATTTTGTGTAGAAAGACATAAAAAAAATTTTTTAATATTAGTTAAAGAAAAATTAGATCTTACTTTTGCAAATGAGAATGAAATTATGTCACTAATTAGTGCAAAAAATTTTAATGAAGTAATCTCTTTTGCTAAAGAAGTTAAAAAACATATTGTAATTACTCGTGGGGAAAAAGGGGCAATTTCCATAATTGGAGATAAGGTAATTGAGACCAAGGCTAAAAAAAATCTTACAATAAGAGATTTAACTGGTGCAGGAGATCTTTTTGCGGCCGGTTATTTGCATGGTTTTATTAACAATCTTTCTAGTGAAAAATGCTTAGAGGAAGGTGTTAAATTATCCTCAAAAGTAATTCAACAAATTGGTGCTAGGCTTTAACTCTTTTTTCTCTTAAAACTACCCTTGCCCTTTTTTGGCTTTATTACTCGAGGCTTATATTTTCTTGAAAAAAGCTCTCTTGCAAATTTATTCTTTCTTATTAATTTCGTAGCCATCATCCTTGCTTAAAATAAAACTCTCATCCTTAAAAACTTTTGAAATTTTTTTTCTCAATCTGTAAATATGTGTCTCAACAGTATGAGTTTCCAATTGAGATTGATATCCCCAAACATTTGATTGTAATTCTCTAATTTTTACAGGTTTCTTGGCTTTTAATAAGTATATTATTGAACTTATTTCTTTTTCTGTAAGTTTAAGTTTATTTGTATTTGAAGACATTTCACGTGAATTTATATTAAAAATATAATTACCTATTAAGATCTCAGATTGTTCTTGAAAATTTTTTTTTATAAATTCAATATTAATTTTTTCTAATATTTTAAATATCGAAATAGGAAATTTATTAAAAATTATTTGATTATCTAATTCGGGTATTTCTTTTTTTGTAAGTATTAAACAATTCGAGTTAGGTTTTAAATTTAACAATTCTTTGTTATCAATTTTCTCAAAATTAAAATTTATATCTTTTTTAATTTCTTCAAAAATCTTATATAATTCATCGAGTTCATAAATAACAAGATTATGAGTATTCATATAAATATAATATGTTAATTTATATTAAAAATAAACACACACTTAAAATTGATGATTTTTATCTCAAGTGCTGCATTGGTAAAAAAGGTTTAACTAAAAACAAAAAAGAGGGTGATAAAAAAACACCTATTGGTCGTTTTTCTATTGAAAAATTGTACTACAGATCTGATAGAATTCAAAAACCTCTAACCAAGTTAAGATGTATTAAAATTAAAAAAAAGATGGGTTGGTGTGATGATCCATTAGACCAGGAAAATTATAATAAATTAATTTACTTAGGAAAAAAAATTAAATGTGAAAAGCTTTACCGACAAGATCATAAATATGATTTGATGATACCAATAAAGTATAATTATTTGAGACCTATTAAATTTAAAGGGAGCTGTATCTTTATACACTTAACGAGTGATTATAAACCAACAGCAGGGTGTATAGCCTTACAAAAAAAAGATTTTTTAATAATGTTAAAATTAATCAATAAAAAGACAAAAATTCAAATAAGCTAACTTCTTTGTCCAAAAATGTTTGATCCTATTCTCACATATGTAGCAGAATTTTTTATAGCATCTAAATAATCTGATGACATACCCATGCTAAGTTCATCAAAATTTAGATTATTATTCAAAATACTCATCTCCTTAAAAAAGATATCTGATGGTTTTTCTAAAGGTGGGATACACATTAATCCAACCACATCTAAATCAAGAGTTTTACAATACGAATATAGATCAGACACTGATGATTTATTTACACCAGATTTTTGATGCTCATCTCCAATATTTACTTGAATAAAAATTTTTATTTTTTTTTTTTGTTTTTGTTGTTCATCAGATATTTTTTTTGCAAGTTTTTCGCTGTCTACTGAGTGAATAAAATCAAATAATTTTACAGCTAATTTAACCTTATTCGTTTGAAGCCCACCAATTAGATGTAATTTCAAACTCTTGTTATTTGTCTTTACATCACTCCACTTTTCAACTGCCTCTTGAACTTTATTTTCACCAAAATCTAAATGACCATGTTTTATTAAAGGTGATATTTTATTCATTCCAAAAGTCTTTGATACGGCAATTATTTTTGGTACTTTATTGATTGTTAAATTATCTAAACTTAGTTTAATTTTTTTTTGAATATCTATTAAATTTTGAACAATTTTATGCATGATAAGTTACTAAAAAAATATTACTTTATTAATTCTTTTGATACAAATATTATCAATAAACAAGATAACACAACTTCATTTATTTACAGGAATTATAAATCTCCAAAATTAAATACTACTGAAATTTTAAAAATTAAAACTTTTCTTAAAAAAAGAGGTAATAAATTGCTATTAGCAAATAATTTCAAAATGGCCTTGAAATTAAAATTGGATGGTGTTTATTTACCATCTTTTTATAAGAAATTTAATCATTTAAACTATTCTACTTATTCAAATTTTATCATTTTGGGATCTGCACATAATTTAAAAGAAATTAAAATAAAAGAGCTTCAAAAAGCTCAAAGTATATTTATTTCATCAATATTTAAGAAAAATAATAATTTTCTTGGATTAAATAAATTTAGAATAATCTCAAAGTACTCAAAAAAAGACATAATCGCATTAGGTGGTATATCAAAAAAAAATATAAAAAAACTAAAGTTATTAAAGATTTCTGGCTTTGCAGGTATTTCTTATTTTGAGTAAAAAAAAGGCCCCTTTATAGGGGCCTCTTTTAAATTTATTTTCTAATTAAATTAGAATGCAAATGATAAATTGAACTCGTAACCTTCTCTATCAGTTGCACCAGTTCCACCCATGTTGTCTACTTCATTCATAGCACCACCAAGTGTCATTCCACCCATTGTGTATGAGAAAGAAACACCAGTTGACTCTTGATCTTGATCAGTAGTCACTTCAGTTTCTAATTCATGGTAGTGGTAACCGATTGAGAAATCATCGTTTACTGCATATGTAACACCATAACCAATTGACTCTAAGTCAGAGTTAGCAGTCGTATCATCTAAGTCTGATGCTTGAACACCAACTGTAGCTGCTCCTATTGCGTACGTAGCATAGTAAGTAGTTTCATCTTGGTCTCTGTTAGGTCCAACAGTGTTATCTGCGTTAGCAAATCCAAGAGTTAAACCTTCAACTGCTTCTGGAGTTACTGTAATAGCAAAGTCCATGTAAGACTCGTTTGCATCAGCTCCACCATGGTTTAAGTAAGATACTTGAGCTACTGCACCACCCATACTTGGTGTGCTGTAGACAAACATGTTGTCTCCACCGCCACCATTGATAGTTGTTGGAGTACCACCAGCTGTAGCACCATTAGTGTCGATTACATCCCATGACTCTTCGTAAGCATTTGGCATTTTGTCATCCATTGCACCGAATGCAGACGAACCACCATGACCATCAAACAACAATGATCCCCAGTCACCTGATAGCGTAATGCTCATATCGTCGATTGCAGCAGTTCCATCTAACTCGTAGCTAACTGCAACGCCCATACCACCATCTGTTTCACCAGATGCAGCGAACGTAAGACTATCACCCATGTAGAAGCCGTTTCCTCTATCACTAAATCCTCTGTTAGGATCGTCAAAAGTTATTGACGCTCCACCGCTTACTGAAAAATCAGCAGCGTTAGCAGAAAAAGTTGCAAGAGAACCAGCTAAAGCTGATAATCCAATTTTTCTTAATTTGTTCATATTAATTACTCCTTTTAGTTTGTTTAATTATTAATAATAAACATTGGCAAATTATCATTTTGATGCTAAAAAACCCCATAAATGGCTCATTTTATTAAATTATTTAGTAAGTGTTGCAATTATGCAACATAAATTACATCGGTATTTTACTAATTTATAAAATTAAATGTATATTTATTCCAATTTCATTTTAAAACTCATAGATGTCAAAAATTCATATTAATAAAATATTCATTATAGTTGTATTAGCAATTTTCAGCCTAACCTCATGCGCAAAAGAAGGTTTTTTTAAGCCTGGGGATGCAAGAAAAAATCCCCCAGATCCTAAATTAAGAGTTAAGAAAAATTTAGAGGAGGGCAAAGGTTTTAGATTAAATAACGCAATAAAAGGTGGGGGAGCAACTAATTTTGAATTTGCAAGTTCAAATGAATTATGGAGAGCCTCTCTTGAAGTTTTGGACTTTATGCCATTAACATCTGCAAACTATAGTGGAGGGGTTATAATAACTGATTGGTATTCAGAACAGGGCAACCTCGATGAGTCTATTAAGATAACAATTAAATTTTTAAGTAATGAAGTAAGATCTGATGCTATAGATGTCGATGTTTTCTATAAAAAATGTATCTCAACAAATAATTGTATGGTCAATAAACAAGATGGACAACTAAAAAAAGAAATTACAAAACAAATACTAGCAAAAGCAACAATTTATAGAAAACAATCAAAAGATAAAAATTTTCAACCTTATATAATGAGTAATCCTGGAGAATAGCTCAAAATATTTTTTAGAAGTGGATAGATATAATTTTAAAATTACTGAAGAAAAGTGGCAAAACTTTTGGGAAAAAAATAAAAGCTTCAAAGTAGAAACTGATCCATCAAAAAAAAAATTTTATTGTCTTGAAATGTTTCCTTATCCATCAGGAAAAATTCATATGGGTCATGTAAGAAACTATACTATTGGTGATGTATTAGCACGATACAAAACCCTTCAGGGCTATAACGTTTTACATCCTATGGGATGGGATTCGTTTGGCATGCCAGCTGAAAATGCAGCAAAGCAAAATAAACTTGATCCAAAAACTTGGACAGAAACTAATATTAGTAATATGAAGTTACAATTAAAAAAGCTCGGGCTTTCGATTGATTGGGATAGAGAAATATCAACATGTGATAAGAGTTATTACAAACACCAACAGGAATTTTTTTTAGAATTATTCAAAAAGGGACTTGTTTATAGGAAAGAAAATTATGTTAATTGGGATCCTGTCGATGAAACAGTGCTTGCTAATGAGCAAGTTATTGATGGGAAGGGATGGCGTTCCGGCGCGATAGTTGAGAGAAAAAAATTAAACCAATGGTTTTTTAATATATCAAAATTTTCCCAAGAGTTATTAGATGGTCTAGAAAACTTAAATTCATGGCCTAAAAAAGTAAAAATAATGCAAAAAAATTGGATTGGTAAATCATTTGGGTGTGAAATTGACTTTAAGGTAGAAGGTGAATTGCCTGTAAATAGTGTAAAATGTTTTACTACAAGACCAGATACTCTTTTTGGTTTTTCGTTTTTAGCACTATCCCCTGATCACGAAATTTCAAAATTTTACCAAAATAATGATGATTTTGCTAAATTTAAGCAGGAGTGTTCTAAAACTGGTACTACCGAGGAAGCAATCGCAGTTGGAGAAAAAATTGGTTTCAAAACTAACTTAAAAGCTATAAACCCATTAAATCCAAAACAAAAAGTTCCAGTGTATTTTGCAAATTTTGTATTGATGGATTATGGATTTGGTGCTGTTTTTGGGTGTCCTGCTCATGACCAAAGAGATTTTGATTTTGCAAAAAAATATAATCTTGAAATAAAAACTGTTGTTCGTCCAAATGACAAAGATGATACATTTGAAGTTAATAAAGAATCCTATCCAGGTCCTGGGGTTCTAATAAATTCAGATTTTCTTAACGGCCTCAAAGCACCAGAAGATTCAATTCTTGAAACAATTAAAATTTTAGAAGAAAAAAATTTTGGTAAAAAACAAATTAATTTTAGACTCAAAGATTGGGGTGTGTCTAGGCAAAGATATTGGGGATGTCCAATTCCAATAGCATATGACGAAGAAGGTAAAGCTTATCCTATACCAAAATCAATGTTACCTGTCGAACTTCCAGAAAAAATAGATATTAATGTAAAAGGTAATCCACTAGACAATCAGACTAATTGGAAGGTCATAACCATAGATGGAAAAAAGTTATCAAGAGAAACTGATACATTAGATACTTTTGTTTGCTCATCTTGGTACTACCTAAGATTTTGTTCTCCAAAGGAAAATGAGTATGGATTTAATAAAGAGGATATTGATTACTGGATGCCTGTAGATCAATATATTGGCGGAGTAGAGCATGCAATTTTACATTTACTTTACTCTAGGTTTTTTATGCAAGCATTATCATATGAAAATATTGATTTTAACATAAAAGAACCATTTGAGGGTTTGTTTACTCAAGGGATGGTTTGTCATGAAACTTATAAAGATCCTGATGATAATTGGGTGAGTCCTGACGAAATTGAAAATATAGATGGCAAAAAATATCTTAAAAGAGATAGATCCAAACTGGTTAAAGTTGGCCCCTCGGAGTCCATGTCTAAGTCAAAAAAAAATACAATAGATCCAGAAGATATTATTTCTAATTATGGGGCTGACTCAGCAAGATTATTTATATTATCAGATAGTCCCCCAGAAAAAGATATTCAGTGGTCTGAGGAGGGTATTATTTCATCATTTAAATTTATTCAAAAACTTTGGCACCTCAATGAAAAAATTGTAAATGAAATTAAAAAGAAACATGATAGTGATCATGATGATGAAATAAAAAAGTATACAAATAAATATCTAAAAAAAATTCACGATAACTTAGAAAGCTTTAGTTATAATAAGATTGTTGCAAATTTATATGAGATGTATTCCTTTTTAAATAAACAAATTGATAAACCATATACAAATAAAACACTTAAAGAAAATTATGAAAAAATCTTAATTACGATGACACCAGTTCTCCCTCACTTTGCAAACGAGTGTTTAGACATTATTGAAAGTAAGAATTTTAAATGGCCTGAATATGACAAATCAATGTTAAAAGAAGAGTTAGTAAATATCGTAATACAAATAAATGGAAAAAAAAGAGGGTTAATTCAAACTAAGCCTAATATAATTGAGGAAAAACTCTTTGAAATTTTAAAGAATGATGAGAAAGTAATGAAATATTTAGATCATAAAAATATAAAAAGAAAAATTTATATTAAAGATAAACTTTTGAACATAATTATTTAAATGCTTAAAAAAATTTTTTTAATAATAATTTCACTTAACCTATTAAGCCATTGTGAGTACAAGCCAGTTTACTCAAACCAAAACAATGTGGATTACAAAATAATTATCACTAGTTCTAATGGTGATAAATTTATTAATAATTTGGTAGCTGAAAATTTAAAAAAAAATAGTAAAGACCAATCTAATGAAATTATTGATGTAAGTTTTGATACAGAATATACCAAGAATGTTTTAGCTAAAAATAGTATTGGAACAATAACTGATTACCAATCAAATGTAATAGCTACATTTGTATTAAAAAAAGGTGAGAATATTGAAAGATTTGTTGTAAATGAAAAGTTTAATTTTCAAAAAATGACCGATAAGTATGAAGAAAGAAATTACGAGCGAACTATCAAAAAAAATATAGCCACTTCAATATCTCAAAAGCTAATTTTAAAGTTAGCGTATATGAAATGATATTAAAGACATTTGAGCTAAGCAAAGTTTCAAACAACACAATTTTCTTCTTATTATATGGCAAAAACGAGGGTTTAAAAACTGAGTGTATTAATCAAATAATCAATAAAAATGATGGGAAAATTTTTAATTATGATGAGAAGCAAATTAAAGAGGAAATTGAGTCTTTTTATGAAAATATTTTATCAGAATCCTTGTTTGAGAGTGAAAAAATAATAATAGTAAATAGAGCATCAGATAAAATTTATGAAATAATTAAGGATTTAATTGATAGAAATATTAATAATATAAAAATTATAATTAATGCAGGAATTCTAGAAACAAAATCAAAACTAAGATCTTTATTTGAGAAAAATAAAGATTTAATTTGTATACCAACATACCCAGATAATAATGATACTCTATCAACATTGACTGCAAATTTTTTTAGAAAAGAAAAGATTTTAATTTCACAACAAAATATAAATTTAATTATTGAAAAATGCGCTGGAGATAGAAATAATTTATACAATGAACTTAATAAGATTAAAAACTATGCAGGAAACAAAAAGAAGATATCCTCTCAAGAAATATTAAAATTAACTAATTTAAGTGAAAATTATGGATTATCAGAACTGATTGACAATTGTTTAGCTAAAAATAAAATTAAGATTATAAATATTCTTAATGAGAATAATTATAACAGAGAAGATTGTATTTTAATTCTCAGAACTTTTTTATCAAAAGCTAAAAGAATTCTTAAACTCGCAAATCAACTTGAGCAAAATAAAGATATTAACAAAACAATTAATGCTGCTAAACCTCCAATTTTTTGGAAAGATAAAGATATTATTAAGATTCAACTTAGTAAATGGAAGCCTGGGAAAATAAAAAAGCTAATTGAAAATATTAACAACATCGAACTTGAAACTAAAAAAAACTACAATAATTCAGTATTAATTATTACAAACTTTATTTTGGAAAAAAGCTGTTCTGATTTTTAGTAATTAGACTTAATTATATCAATGATTTTATTTAATTGTTCAATATCATGATAAACAAAAGTAATTGTACCTTTGTTTTTCTTATTGTTTTTTATTAAAACATTTAAGCCAATCTTTTCGGAAATTAATTTTTCAAGGTTTTGAATATTGGAATCAGTTGATTTAAAATATGATCCTTTTTTTTTCTTAAAAATTTTAACAAAGTTTTCTGATTGACGAACAGAAAGTTTTTTTTCAATAATTTTTTTTGCAACGAAACTTGCATTTTCAAGGCCTACCAATATTTTTGCATGACCTGCAGATAACTTTTTATTTTCAATTAAATTTAAAACATCAGACGGCAGAGTTAATATTCTTAAACAATTGGTAATATAACTTCTACTTTTTCCTATAAATTTGGAAACTTTTTCTTGATCATAGGAAAAATCATTTATTAATCTCTGATAACCTTGAGCTTCTTCAAGGGGATTAAGATCATTTCTTTGAACATTTTCAACGATTGCAAATTCTAAAGATTTTAAATCATCAGCTTCAGTAACTACAACTGGGACTTCATGAAGACCGGCTTTCTGAGCTGCAAGCCATCGTCTTTCTCCAGCAATAATCTCAAATTTTGAATTTTCATCAGATTTTCGCACTATGATAGGTTGAATAATACCCCTTTCCTTAATTGATTTTTCTAAATCATTTAAACTATCTTCATCAAAAATTTTCCTAGGTTGAAATTTGTTTGGATAAAGATCACCTATTGATAATTTATTTGTGGTTTTCTCAATCTTAGTTTCACCTATCAAAGATGATAATCCTCTACCCAATCCTCTTTTAATTTTATTCACTAAGCTGCACTCCCTATTTGATTTTCTTGGTTAATGAATTCATCTGTAAAACTATAATATGATTTACTACCAGGACAATTTTTATCATAAATTAAAACTGGCACTCCATGAGATGGTGCCTCGGATAATCTAACGTTACGCGGAATTACTGTTTGATATACTTTCTCTTTAAAATAATTTCTTGCTTCTTGTTCAACTTGTGATGATAGTTTATTTCTTCTATCATACATTGTTAAAAGTATCCCTTGAATTTCCAAATTGGGATTCAAATTAATTTTTATCCGATCAATTGTTTTCATTAATTGAGTTAAACCCTCCAAGGCAAAAAATTCTGTTTGGAGAGGGACTAAGAGTGAGTTTGAGCACACAAGAGCCATCACAGTCAATAAACTTAGAGATGGCGGACAATCTATGAGTATGTAATCGTATGATCTCCTAGAATCATTTAAAAACGCGGATAATTTAACTTTTAAAATAAATGCCCTATCACTATCACCAGCTGTTTCAACCTCTAAGCCAGACAAATCCACATTTGAAGTTATCAGATCAAGATTATCAAATTTAGTTTTCTTAATTACTTCTGAAACAGACTTAGTTCCATTTAAAATACCATAAATAGTTTCATCTGACTTTTCTAAATTTGATAAACCAAGTCCAGTTGTTGCATTTCCCTGTGGATCTAAATCGATAACTAAAATTTTTTTTCCAAGTTGAGTTAATGCAGACGCAAGGTTAATTACTGTTGTCGTTTTGCCAACCCCACCCTTCTGATTTATTATTGAAATAGTTTTCATTAAATTTTTTTTGCCATATTTTTTATATTTAACAAAAAAGAGTCCTTGCTTGTTAAACTTTTTTTTTCCTCGTATTCTAAATCCCAAATTTTAAGAGTATCATCTAAAATTTTTCTTCCACTTTTGCCCATAAATAAAATAATATTTTTATATTTCCGAAAATTTTTTTGAACTAAATCTAAAATTATGGGCATAGGTTTAAAAGCTCTGGACATAATCGTTCCAGTTTCGATATTTTTAATTTTAAAAATATCTTTTTGTATTACTTCTGTATTTAATTCTAATTTTTTTGAGACATCTTTTAAAAAAACACATTTGTGGTAACTTTTTTCATAAAGTTTTATTTTCATGCTGTTTTTTAATTTCTTCATTAAAATTGCTATGATTAATCCAGGTATTCCACCCCCAGATCCTAAATCACAGGTTGTATTGCTATTTAAATCAACAAAATCAATTATTTGCACTGAATCAACAATATGTCTTTGTCTAATTGCCTCCTTTTCTGAGGTTTTCCTACTAATTAGATTAATTTTCAAATTTTTGTTTTGTATCATGCTTACAAAGCTTTCAAGCTCATTACAAGTTTCACGTGAAACATCAAATTTTTGAATTTGAGAGTAATTTTGAGAAATTATCGAATCCATTAAGCTATATGCTTAATAGACTTTCTTTTGACGTGTGACAACAAAATATATACGGCAGCTGGAGTAATACCATCTATTCGCAATGCTTGACCCATAGTTTTTGGTCTTATTTCCTTGAATTTTGCTTTTACTTCATTTGATAAACCAGAAAATTGGTCATAATTAATATTCTCTGGGATAACGAGATTCTCATCCCTTTTAAATGCTAAAATATCAGCATTTTGTTTTTTTAAATAACCTCTATAATGGGAATTTATCTCTATTTGCTCATCAATTTCAAAGCCAAAATCTTTTATTTCAGGCCAAATATCACGTATTTTACTCATATTGGCATCTTTTTGTGCTAAAATCTCGTCTGCAGACCTTAAAATGCCATCTTTTGCAATTTTTATTCCATGTTTTTCGGCTTTAGTCGGTGATATGCTTAAACTAGACATTTGGAGAGATATTTTGCTCAATTTGGCAAATTTATCCTCAAATTTCAATTTTCTTTCACCTGATACCAATCCAATTTTAATACCTTTGTTTGTAAGTCTTAAATCTGCATTATCTGCTCTTAAACTAAGTCGATATTCAGCTCTTGACGTAAACATTCTATAAGGTTCTGCTACACCCTTGGTCACTAAATCATCTATCATTACACCAATATAAGCATCTGACCTATCTAGAATGAATGGTTCTTTATTCATAAATGATAAAGCTGCATTTACACCAGCTATAAGGCCTTGGGCTGCTGCCTCTTCATAACCTGTTGTTCCATTTATTTGACCAGCTAAATACAGGTTTTTGATTTTTTTAGTTTCTAGGGTTAAAAAGAGCTCACGAGGGTCTATATAATCATATTCTATGGCATATCCCGGTCTGATTATTTTAACATTTTCTAAACCATTGATATTATTGAGTATTTCAGCCTGTACTACCTCAGGTAGAGAATTTGATATACCATTAGGATAAATTGTGTGGTCATTAAGCCCTTCGGGTTCTAAAAATATTTGATGTCTCGTCTTATCTGCAAACTTAACTATTTTATCTTCTATTGATGGACAATATCTAGGACCTACCCCTTGAATACTACCAGAATACATCGCACTTTTTGATAAATTCTTTTCGATAATCTTATGTACCTTTTCGTTGGTATATGTCATTGAACAAGAAATTTGTTTGTTAGAAGTTGATTTAGTTAAAAAGGAAAAAAAATATGGATTTTTATCAGCTGCTTGTTTTTCCAAATTTTTGAAATTTATTGTTCTAGCATCTAGTCTTGGTGGAGTGCCAGTTTTCAATCGTCCTATTTTAAATTTATATTTTTCCAATTGTTCGCTCAAACCTGTGCTGGGTTTTTCGTTATATCTTCCTGCTGGAGTTCGCGTATGACCAATATGAATCAATCCATTTAAAAAAGTACCAGTTGTCAAAATAATCTTACTGCAATTAATCTTATTACCTTTTAAAGTTAAAAAGCCATTTATCGTATTATTTGAAAAAATAAACTCTATTACGGGATCTGAAAAAATACTTAAATTACAATAGTTTACAAGTTTTTCTTGCATAAATTTCTTATATAGTAATCTATCAGATTGAGTTCTTGGTCCTCTAACAGCTGGTCCTCTGCTTCTATTTAACAACCTAAATTGAATTCCTGATTTGTCTGCAACTTCTCCCATTACACCATCTAAAGCGTCTATTTCTCGGACCAAGTGACCTTTGCCTAAACCACCTATTGCAGGATTACATGACATCTCCCCAATAGTATTTTTATCGTGAGTGAACAGAGCAGTATTAACACCTAGACGAGCTGAGGCGGTAGCTGCTTCACAGCCAGCATGACCACCCCCAATCACAACAACGTCAAATGAAAATTCATTTTTCATGATGTAAACTTATATTTGAAAAAAAATTTTACAAGGATCTTATTTTCCAATACAAAAATCGTTGAAAATGCTACCTAATATTTCCTCTACATCAACTTTTCCAACAATCATGCCTAAATGTCTCGTAGCTAATCTCAAATCCTCAGCACCTTTATCAAAATCTTTTTTATCATTTTTTTCTATGAAATTTTTTAAGTTATTTGAACACTGAATCAAGTGTTGTCTGTGTCTTTCTCTAGTAATTAGTATATCTTCATTTACAATAAATTTTGTCTTTAACCTCTCTTTGATTTTTGAAATTAATTTATCTAAATTCAGATTTTCCTTTAATGAAATTAAAACATGATCTAATTTTTTTACCTCTGGAGGCAATTCTCCCTTGATAAGATCTGACTTATTTACAACTAAAATTGCATTATCTTTTAACAAATCATTCAAAAATCCGCTTAAATCAATACTTTTTACATCTACTACAACTAATTTTAAATCGGCGTTTTCTGCTCTATCTAACGATAATTTTATTCCTTTTTTTTCTATTTCATTTTTAGAATTTCTGATACCTGCTGTGTCTGAAATTATGACCGGATAGCCGTCCATATTTAAATGTATTTCGATTACATCTCTAGTTGTTCCTGCAATTTCGGAAACTATCGCTACATCTCTATTTGATAAATTATTTAATAATGATGATTTGCCGGCATTGGTTGGACCAACTATAGCGATTTTAAAACCCTCACGAATTATTTCACCTATTTTTTGATCATCTAAAATTTTTTTAATTTTATTTAGAACTTCAGTCGAATCTCTTTTGATTTGATGGATATTTTCATCTGGTAAATCCTCCTCTGGAAAATCTATCTTTGCCTCAACAAAAGATAAAACTTTTAATAACTTATCTCTTAAAATATTAAATTTTTCGGCTGATTTACCTTTCATAATTTTTACGGCTTGTAATCTTTGTATTTCAGTTTCTGCGGAGATTAAATCAGCTATACCCTCAGCTTTTAGTAAATTAATTTTACCATTTTGAAACGCTATCTTGGTAAATTCTCCTGGCTCAGCTAATCTAAAGTTTTCTATTTTAGACAATTCGTTTTGTAATGTTAAAACAATTGCTTTCCCACCATGAATATGAATTTCTGCCATATCCTCGCCTGTATAGCTCTGAGGACCGGGAAACCAGATAATTATACCTTCGTCAATAAACTCAGAAGTATTGATATCATTTATTTTTCTAAGAGTAGCTATTCTAGGAATAGGTAAATCTTTCTTGGTCAGTAATTTAATTGCTTCTGAAGCTCCTGGACCAGAAATTCTTATAATTGCTACGCCAGATACACCTGGACCAGTAGATAAAGCGTAAATAGTCATTCAAAGATTATAGCTTCAATTATATGATATTGGGAAATTAAATTATGCTGGTTTGTTCATCGAATTAAAGAACTCAGCATTATTTTTTGTATCTTTAAGTTTCGAATTAATAAACTCGATAGCATCCATAGTACCCATTGGTGCAATTATTCTTCTTAGAACATTCATCTTTTGTAAATCATTTTTATCAAATAATAATTCTTCTCTTCTAGTACCTGATTTTGTAATATCAATAGCCGGATAAATTCTTTTATCAGCAATTTTTCTATCAAGAACTGTCTCGCTATTACCAGTTCCTTTAAATTCCTCAAAAATTACCTCGTCCATTCTACTTCCAGTGTCAATTAAAGCTGTAGAAATAATTGTTAACGATCCACCCTCTTCAATATTTCTTGCTGCACCAAAAAACCTTTTTGGTCTCTGCAAAGCATTTGCATCAACACCGCCTGTCAAAACCTTACCAGAACTTGGTATCACCGCGTTATAAGCTCTGCCAAGTCTCGTGATTGAATCTAATAATATAACAACATCTTTTTTATGTTCAGTTAATCTCTTTGCTTTTTCTATCACCATCTCGGCAACAGCAACATGGCGTTGTGCTGGTTCGTCAAAAGTTGAGCTAATTACCTCTCCTTTTACAGTCCTCTGCATGTCAGTTACCTCTTCTGGTCTCTCATCGATCAATAAAACAATCAAATAACATTCAGGATAGTTTTTTGCTATTGAGTTGGCTATGCTTTGTAAAATCATGGTTTTACCAGCTTTTGGAGGTGAAATAATAATTGATCTTTGGCCTTTGCCAATAGGACTTACTAAATCTATAAGTCTAGGAGTTAAATCTTGTTTTTTATCAGGATTTACTCGCTCTACTTCCATGACAAGTTGTTTATCCGGGTAAAGGGGTGTCAGGTTATCAAAAGCTATTTTATGTCTAGATTTATCAGGCTCTTCAAAATTAATTTTGCTTACTTGTAATAATGCAAAATATCTTTCCCCTTCTTTTGGAGCTCTTACTGGCCCCTCCACAGTATCACCTGTTCTTAGACCAAACTTTCTAATTTGACTTGGGCTCACATAAATATCATCTGGACCCGGTAAATAATTTGATTCCATAGCCCTCAAAAAACCAAAACCATCTTGGAGTAATTGGAGAACACCGGCACCTGTAATTTCCTCTTTTTCAGCAACTTTCTTTAAAATAGCAAATAATATTTCTTGTTTTCTTAAAGTACTTGCATTCTCTATACCAAGCTCCTCTGCTTGAGTAATAAGCTGTTCAGAAGATTTTAATTTTAATTCTTGTATGTTCATGAGTAAATTATTAAGGACTTAATAATAGTTCTAATATATATTCTAATTTAAATTATTCAACCCTAGATAGGCTTAAATATTACAACAAATATGATCAAAATTAGCAATAAAGTGGGTATTTCATTAATATATCGATAATATTTATGAGAGTGCTTATTCAAATCTAATTTGAATTGTCCCAAAATTCTACCTAGGTAAAAATGATACAAAGTTAATATAACCACAAAAATTAATTTCAGAATCATCCATTTTTGACCTAGCTGCCCAAAACCAATTTCATGTATTAATATCAATCCAAATATCCAAGAAAGTGTCATTGCCGGAGTCATAATGTAAAAAAAAAGTTTTTTTTCCATAACTTTAAATACTTCTGAAACTAATGGTTTGTCATTATTTTGAGAATGATAAACGAAAATTCTAGGAAGATACAAAAGACCAGCCATCCAGGAAATAACTGCAATCAAATGAAGAGATTTAAATAATAAATAAGTGTTCATAAATTATAAATTTTTTTGAATTAACGATTTTAGTAAAGCTATATGATCATCATTATCATTTAAACATGGAACCATATCAAAATTTTCACCACCAGACTCCAAAAAGCTTTCTTTACCTTGAATAAGAATTTCTTCTAATGTCTCAACGCAGTCTGAAGAAAAACCAGGACATATTGCAAGTACATTTTTCTTGCCATCTTTAGGCAATTTTTCTAAGGTCTTATCTGTGTATGGTTCAAGCCATTTTTGAGGACCAAATCTTGATTGAAAAGTTGTTTTAATTTCTATCGAATTAAATTTTTCTGAAATTAATCTAGTCGTTTTTTGACAGTAACAATGATATGGGTCTCCCTTATCAAAATATTTTTGAGGTATGCCATGATAAGATGCAAGTATCAAATCTGGCTTCCAATTTATTTCTTTTATTTTTTTATTAATTGAATTCACTAAGGCATCTATATACAGAGGATGCGACTCATAATGTGGTATTATTGTTATAGATGGTTGCCATCTCATTTTCATCAATGTTCTATATACTTCGTCACAAACTGTTGCTGTTGTTGCTGCAGCATATTGGGGATATAAAGGAAGTATTATTAAGTCCTCGCAACCTTTTTCATGTAAATTTTTTATTTTACTTTTAATGCTTGGATTTCCATATCTCATGGCGAAATCAACAATTACATTTTCATTAGATATTGAGGTTGATAATTTTTTCGCTTGCTGTTGTGTATAAAACAAAAGTGGAGAAATATTTTCATCCTTCATCCAGATTTCTTTATAAGCCTTTGCGGTTTTAGATGGTCTTAGATTTAAAATAAAAACATTTAATATAATTTGCCAAATAATTGGGTTAACTTCTATTACTCTTCTATCAGATAAAAATTCTCTCAAATATTTCCTAATATCTAACCAACTTGTTGAGTCTGGTGTCCCTAAATTAATTATTAAAACTCCTGTTTTACCAAAATTAATAGGTGGGTGTTTTACTTCTTTTTTCATTTATAATTTTTTACAGTTTTTACTAAATAATCCATCATCATTGGGTCTGTGTCTGGCAAGACCCCATGACCTAAATTAAAAATATATGGATGGTCCTTAAAAATATCCAGATATTTTGTTGCTTCTTTTTTAAGATTGTCTTTATCAGTAAGTAAAATTTTAGGGTCCATGCCTCCTTGAACAGGGATTTTTATTTCTTTTTCGATTTTTTTTGGATCGACTTCATAATCTATACAAATGACATCTGGTTGAACAATTTCACAGTATTTTTTATAATTTTTTATACCTCTTGGGAAACAAATTACCGGAACATTTAATGATTTGATATATTCAACTAATGAACAGGTTGGATTATAAATATAAAAGTCCAAATCCTTATCATCTAATAATCCAGCCCAACTATCAAAAATTTGTATTACTTCTGCGCCACTATCAATTTGGTTTTTAATATGAATTTTTAAAAATTTATCTATTAAATTTAAAGTTTTCTTGATTAAAGAATGATCTTTAAAAAAATCTTCTTTAAGTTTTATTTTTGGGGATTGTTTATTTAGAATATAAACTAGCAATGTCCAAGGAGCCCCAACAAAACCTATAGTCGACTTGCTTTCAGTTAGATTATTGTTCCTTACTAAATTTATGGCTTTATAAACTGGATCAACTCTTTCAATAAAAGCATTTTCTGTAATTTTAGATATCTGATCAAAATCTAAATCCCCAAGAATAGGGCCGATATTTTTTTTAAATTCTACTTTTTGTTTTAAGCCATAAGGTAAAATCAATATATCAGAAAAAATTATAGCTGCATCTAAATCAAATCTTTTAAGAGGTTGTAAAGTTATTTCAGCAGATAAATTATAATCTAAACATAGTTTAATAAAATTAGTATTTTTTTTTCTAATTTCTCTAAACTCTGGCAAATACCTTCCAGCTTGTCTCATAATCCAAACAGGATTTAAATCTGTCCTTTTATCTTTAATAACTTTTTTAATGTCAGACATATTAATAATTAAATCTATTTAATAATATTTGTAGTATGAGCTGTGAAATATGTGGATTAAATTTTATATACATTTTATAAACCAGTTATTAACATTTAAAGTTAAATTTCTGATATATATATAAGTAATATTGAAGCTTATTACCAATATTTCAATTTAATGAAAAACTTTATACAAATGTTTAATAATGTTAATAAAAGCTATGTTTTACAACATAAATTTAAAATTTATAAAATTAATCAACTTTGTTTGAATAAAACAAAACTATTAACACTTTATACATGAATAATACTTATCAAATTTATCTTATATCTGACTCCACTGGTGAAACGTTAGACAGAATTTTTACTGCAATCAAAGCTCAATTTAAAAACATTGATTATAAAATACACACTTATTCTTTTACAAGAACAGAAAATCAAATTTTGAAAATTTTATCAAGTGCTCAAGAGAATCAAAGTTCTATAATTTTATATTCAATCGTAGATAGTAGACTTGCAAAATATTTAGCAAGAAACAGCGAAGAAAAAAAAATACCTTGTTTTGGTGTTCTTGGAGATTTAATTTTAAGCTTTTCAAAATTACTTAATCAGAAAGCATCTCACCAGCCAAGTGGTCAATATACTCTTAATGATGAATATTATAAAAGGATTGAAGCAATTCAATTTACGATGAACCATGATGATGGAAATTTAGTTAAAGATATTAAAAAATCAGATATTATCTTGCTAGGGGTTAGTAGGACAAGCAAAACCCCAACTTCAATTTATTTGGCAAACAAAGGTTTTAAAATATCCAATATTCCCTTAGTAAATGAAAACTCTATTCCAAGTATTTTAAAAGACGACCCAGGTATTAACTGTATTGTTGGATTAAGCACAGAACCAGAGAGATTAGCTGATATAAGAAAAAATCGAATGAATTCATTAAAAGAGTCTCAAAACAAATCTTATACAGACTTGTCTAAAATCAAAAAAGAAGTTAATGACGCGAAAAATACTTTTAAAAAATATAGGTGGCCAATGATAGATGTTACTAGAAAATCGGTCGAAGAAACTGCTGCTTCTATTATCAAGATATACGAAATTTATAAAAATAATGGTTAAAATTATTCTTGCCTCAAAAAGCAAAGTAAGAAAGCAAATTTTAGATAATAACAATATATCCACAGCAGTACAAAATTCTAATTTAGATGAAGATATTGTCAAAGAAAGTTTACTCAAAGAAAAAGCGTCCCCCGAACTAATATCAAAAAATTTAGCTGAACTAAAATCAAACAAAGTTAGTCAAAAAAACCAAGGCTTTTTAGTAATTGGTGCTGATAGCGTAATAGATTTAGAGGGTGAATTAATATCTAAACCTATAAACAGAGATCAAGCTTTAGAAATTTTAAAAAAATTAAATGGAAAAAGACATAATCTCATTAGTTCGGTCTGTATCTCTCAAAATGGTGCCATGGTTTGGAATTATACTGATAAAGCAACCTTAACAATGAAGCAATTTAGTCTAAATGAGCTTAAAAGTTATTTGTCGAAAATAACAGATGATGCATTATATGCTTACAACGTTTATCAAATTGAAGGAGAGGGTAGAAAATTATTCTCAAATATAGAGGGAGACGAAGATACTATAATGGGTTTACCAATTAAAAAAATAAAACAATACTTGGATAACTACGAATGAAGAAATATGTAGTGATAGGAAATCCGATTGGTCATTCTTTGTCCCCAAAACTTCAGAACTTTTGGTTAAAAGAAAATAATATTGATGCAACTTATGACAAAATTAAACTTGATACTCATGAAATTAAAAATTTTATTCAAGACATAAAGGAACAAAAAATAGCTGGTTGCAATGTTACTGTTCCTTTTAAAAAAACAGTTATTCCTTTTTTAGATAAATTAAGTTTAGAGGCAGAACAGACCCAATCAGTAAACACAATTACTTTTGATAATGGTGATTTAGTTGGACATAATACAGATATAGCTGGTTTTAGCATTGCAATTAAAAAATTAAATTTCAAAATAAATGGCAAAAAAGTTTTGATTTTAGGAGCTGGTGGTGTAGTTCCCTCAATTATTTTTGCTTTAAAAAATATGGATGTTCAAGAGATAACGATCAGCAATAGAACAAAAGGTAAGGCAGAAAATTTGAAAGTTTTATTTAACGATCTCAATATTTTAGAATGGGGAAATTTAACTGATTTTCATGTTGTAATTAATGCTACAAGTCTTGGTTTAAATAATGAAACAATAAATTTAGATTTTTCAAGTTCAGGAAATGATAAATTATTTTATGACGTAATTTATAATCCAAATGAAACTCCTTTTTTGAAAATAGGAAAACAATTAGGTTATAAAACAGAAAATGGGAAAACTATGTTTGTCTACCAGGCTTTAGAGGCATTTAAATTATGGCATAAGATAGAACCAAAAGTTAATACAGATACAATTAAGCTTTTAGATAATGATTAGAATTGGAATTTTAGGAGATATAGGATCTGGAAAAAGCTTTGTAGCCAAGTCATTTGGTTATCCAGTTTTTAATGCTGATAACGAAGTCGGAAAATTATATAAAAATAATAAAAAAATTTTTATTAAACTTAATAAGGCTTTACCGAAATACATCACACAATTTCCAATAAAAAAACAAGAAGTAACCAAAACGATATTGGCAAACAAAAATAATTTAAGAAAAATTATTAAAATAATTCATCCTGAGGTGCGAAAGAAAATGAACATTTTTGTAAAGAAAAATAAAAGAAAAAAGCTTATTATTTTAGATATTCCTTTATTACTAGAGAACAAAATAAACAGAAAAAAAGATATTTTGATATTTGTTGAGTCTAAAAAAGTTGAAATTCTAAAGAGACTCAAGAAAAGAAAAAATTTTGATTATAAAATTATAAATAAATTTAGAAAAATACAACTACCACTTGATTATAAAAAAAAAAAATCAAAATTTATTGTCAAAAATAACTTTACAATAAGATTAGTAAAAAAACAGATAAAATATATTCTAAAGCAAATACATTAAATGAAAGAAGTAATTTTAGATACTGAAACAACAGGATTGTCTGTTAAAGAGGGTCACCGAATAGTTGAGATTGGATGCATTGAACTGGAAAATTTCATTCCTACAAATAATAATTTTCATTGCTATTTGAATCCTGATAGAAAAGTTTCTGAAAAGGCTTTAGAAACTCACGGATATACAGATGAATTCTTGTCTGATAAAAAAAGATTTAAAGAAATAGCAGATGATTTTTTATCTTACATAAAAGGAAAAAAACTAATTATTCATAATGCTGAATTTGATCTATCGCATTTAAATAATGAACTTAAAATAGCAGGTAAAGATTTAATTAATAATGAAATTGTAGATACTGTCGTCTTAGCCAGAGATAAATTTCCAGGATCATCTAATAGCCTAGACGCTCTTTGTAAAAGATATAGAATAGACAATTCTAAAAGGGAAAAACATACAGCTTTAATTGATTGTGACCTATTATCTAAAGTTTATATTAATTTAATCGATCAAAAAGAACCAAAATTAAATTTCAGTAATGAAACCAGTGACAATAATCAAGTGTTAAAAAAAAATATTTCATATTTTAAAAAAGTCGTTAAACCCACTGAAGAAGAAAAAAGAAAGCATGAACAATATTTGAAAACTAATTTGAGGAAAAATTTTTTTTAATTAAATTGTTTTTTATAAAGTTCTTCAAAATCAACTTTTTTTTCAAATTTAATATTTGGATATCCTGATGTGTGCAAAAGATTAAGTAAAGCCTTTTCTAATTCTGGATAAATTTCTTTCTGCACATCGCATAGTATCATTTTTTGAAGAATTTTTTTGTCTTTTATTTCCTCATTGAGTTTTATTACAGTTGTATAAGTCATTTCAAAATGTGATTTTTTTTTACTTTTTGTAACATCGTGAAATTTCAATAATGTATTTATTTCAATAATTTGTGCTTTTAAAGGTTTTGAATTTATTTCAATATTGAGTTGATATTTGGAAATTAAATCTTTCACATATAAATATGTTTCAATGTCAGGTGTCTCACCTGAAATATCTTTTATGAACTTACTCATAATTTTATAATTTTCGCTCATCATCTTCCTCAATGTCTTCAAACTCACCTTCTATATATGGTTTTTTAATTTTTGTCTCATTCTTAAATTTTTTAATAATTTTTCCAAAAAATAATTTCCTTGTTAAAGGGAATATTAGAAGAAATCCAAATAAGTCAGTAGCAAAACCAGGAACTATTAATAGTAAGGCCGCAAATGCTATAGCGGCACCAGATATTATCTCATAGACTGGCGCTTCATTTTTAATTATTTGTGAAAAACCAGATCTGAGAGTATTTAAACCTTCGTATCTTGCATAAATCACACCAATTATAGCTGTTATAAATATTAGTGATATCGTGTTAAACGCACCTATTTGGCCACCAATCTTGATAAAGAGATAAATCTCAATAATAGGCACTAAGATAAGGGTAATTAATACTGAGTTCATTTGTCTTGTATTTAATTGCTAGTTGAAATTATTCAACAGAGTAATTAGATTATTAATTATGAATTATAGTTTTGAATATATAGATATCATATTATTAGCTATGATAGCTGGATTTATTTTTTTGAGACTCAGAGGTATTCTTGGAAAAAGGACTGGCTTCGAAGGAAAAAACCCACAGCAATTTCAAGAAATCTTAAAAGAGGTTCATCAAGAAAGTAATTTAAAACAACGTGAAAATTTTGATAAAAAAGCGCAAAGTGAGTTTTTAAAAGGAGCGAAAATTGCCTATGAAACTATTATAACAGATTTTAGTGACAATGATAACAAGTTAATAGCTAGCAAACCTTTACTTAGTAAAGAAATTTATAATGAGTTTAATAAAGCCCTTAAAGATAGAGGTGATAGAGGCCATTATGCTGAAATAACATTTATTGGGATAAAATCAGCGGATATCAAAGAACATAAAAAAATCGATAAAGCTCTTCAAGTAACTGTAGATTTCGTAAGTGAGATTATCACATGTATCCGGGATAAAGAAAAAAAAATTGTTTCAGGAAGCCCAGATAAAATTAAAACTATTTATGATACTTGGACATTTTCAAGAGATATGAGATCCAACAATCCTAATTGGTTGTTGGTAAATACTCTCAATTAAGTGAATAGTAAAATTTCAGAAAAAGATAAAAAAACTTGGGATGATTTTTTGTCAAACAATCAAAAATTACCCAATAAGGATAATTCTCAAGCAGAAATAAAAGTTAAAAAAACTAGATCATTAGACCTTCATGGTGAAACTCTTGATGAAGCAAATCGAATTATTGAAAATTTTATTAAAAAATCTTATCAAGATAGAGTCCATAAATTAATTATTGTTACTGGTAAAGGTCTTCATTCTAAAAATGAAAAGGATCCGTATGTATCTAAAGATTTAGGGATCTTAAAATATTCTATACCTGACTTTTTGAAAAATAATTCAGAGTTAATGAAAATGATCTCGAATATAAGTGACGCAAGCATAGCGGACGGCGGAACAGGAGCTTTTTATATTTTTTTAAAAAAGAAATAATCTATATATTTAAAAATATTTTAGACATATAATGATTTCTAGATGATAGTTTGGTTGGCATCATATCCAAAAAGTGGAAATACTTTTCTCAGATCTTTATTATCATCGTATATATTTTCTAAAGATGGGAATTTTAGTTTTGAATTGTTACAAAATATAAAACAATTTCCAGCTAAATCATTATTTCAAGAAATAGGTGTCGATATAAATAATGATGAGGAGATGTATAAAAATTATATTAATACTCAAAAAATTTTTAATAAAAAAGACTCTATAAGATTTTTAAAAACACATAGTTGTTTTTTTAATACAAAACAATTTCAATTTACTGATCGACACAATACGCTTGGAGTGATTTATGTAGTCAGAGATCCCAGAAATATAGTAACCTCTTACTCATATCATTTTCAAAAAACTCCACAAGAGTCTCTTGAAAATTTATTATCCCACCAAGTTCTTGCTAAAGATCATAGACATTGCACAACTAATTTAGGTTCATGGAAATATCACTATAATTCGTGGAAAGTTTTTAGAAGATTTAATAAATATTTGTTAGTTAGATATGAAGATTTAATAAATGATACAGAAAAAACTTTTCTAAATATTTTAAAATTTATTGCACATCTTGGCCGTGTAAAATTTACTTACGATAAAGAAAAATTTGAAAACACTATAAAAACAACAGGATTCGAAAACATGCAAAAACTGGAAGCAAAAGGTAATTTTGTTGAGTCCAAAAAAGATAAAAAAACTGGAGAGAATATAAAGTTTTTCAATATGGGGGTTAAAAACGATTGGAAAAAACTGTTAGATAATAATATTAAAGAAAATTTAGAGAAAGAATTAGGTGATGAAATGAAAGAGCTTAATTATCTCTAATGTACTTTTAAAGAATAAATTTTGAGAGATCAGTATCTTTAATAAGTGTATCCAAGTTTTTATTAATGTATTCTTTATTAATTATAATTTTTTCTCCAGCTCTATCAGTTGCAGTAAAACTAATTTCATCCAGTATCTTTTCAATAATTGTATGTAGCCTTCTTGCACCAATATTTTCAACAGTAGCATTGACTTCAGATGCAATATTTGCGATGGCGTCAATTCCATCTTCTGCAAATTCTAAATCCACATTTTCTGTTTTTAATAAAGCCACATATTGCTTAATTAAACTATAGTCTGGCTCCTTTAAAATCCTTTTAAAGTCTTCACTTGTTAAGGCTTCTAACTCTACTCTTATAGGTAATCTACCTTGTAATTCAGGTAGTAAATCTGATGGTTTAGCAAGCTGGAAAGCTCCTGATGCAATAAACAAAATGTGGTCTGTTTTAATAGGACCATATTTCGTATTAACAGTTGTACCCTCTATAAGAGGTAACAAATCTCTTTGTACTCCCTCTCTAGATACATCTCCACCAACTCTATCGGTTCTGCCAGAAATTTTATCAATTTCATCTAAAAAAACTATTCCATTGTTTTCAGTGGAAATCTTTGCGGCTTTAATAATTTTATCTTGTTCAATTAATTTATCTGATTCGTCATTAATTAAAATTTCGTGTGACTCTTTCACAGTCATTTTTTTCTTTTTTTCTTTTGTTCCCATTGACTTTCCAAGCATTTCTCCAATATTGATCATTCCAACATTGGCTCCTGGCATACCTGGAATTTCAAATGAAGTGCCACTTCCACCAGTATCACTTACGGATATTTCAATTTCGTTATTATCTAAATCTCCATCTCTCAATCTTTTTCTAAAACTTTCTCTAGTTGCAGTACTTGCTTTTTTCCCAACCAAAGCATCTAAAACTTTTTCCTCAGCCATTTTTTGTGCTTTTGCATAAACTTCTTTTCTTTTTTTCACTTTTTCCATTGAAATAGCAATTTCAATTAAATCTCTTACAATTTGCTCAACATCTCTTCCAACATATCCTACTTCAGTAAATCTAGTTGCTTCAACTTTGACAAATGGAGCCTCAGCAAGTTTTGATAATCTTCTAGATATTTCAGTTTTACCAACTCCAGTTGGTCCAATCATAAGTATATTTTTGGGCAAAACTTCATTCTTCATTTCACCTTTTAAAGCTTGTCGTCTCCATCTATTTCTAAGTGCAACAGCAACAGCTTTTTTTGCTTTATTTTGGCCAACTACAAATCTATCTAATTCCGAAACTATCTCTCTTGGTGATAATGAACTAACTAAAGTTTCATTATCTTTGGAATTTTTATCTTTTGGAACAAGAGGTGTAACGTTAGATTTTTCCATTATATTTTTTCAACCTTAATATTGTTATTAGTAAACACACAAATTTCTGAAGCAACTTCAATAGCTTTTTTTGCCACTTCTTCCGCGCTCATGTCTGTGCCTATTAAAACTTTTCCAGCTGCTAAAGCGTAATTTCCACCTGATCCAATTCCAATAACATCACCCTCCGGCTCAAGCACATCTCCAGTACCAGAGATAATATAACTATTATTTTTGTCACCAATAGCCATAAGTGCTTCTAGTCTTCTTAAATATTTGTCAGTTCTCCAATCTTTTGCTAATTCAACAGCGGCTCTAGATAAGTTACCTGCATGCTTTTCTATTTTTGCCTCTAATCTCTCAAACAAAGTTAAAGCATCTGCAGTGGAACCTGCAAACCCCGCCACAACATCTCTTTTCTCAATTTTTCTTACTTTTGACGCAGTGCTTTTTACGACAGTATTTCCCATACTCACTTGACCGTCGCCAGCAACTACCACTTCATTATTTTTTCTAACCAAAACAATCGTTGTCATAGCTTATAAATGGATACTAAATTTGATAGTTCAAGCCCACGTTTAGTATTATTGCCATATTTGGATAATATATGTATACCTCTTTTTAAATTATGAAGCGTAAGGGTAAAATTAGTCGAAAAACAAAAGAGACCAGCATAAGTGTTGATCTTAACATTGATGGTAAAGGTAAATATAAGATCGATACTGGAATAGGATTTCTTAATCACATGCTTGAGCAATTATCAAAGCATTCGTCAATTGATATGAATATAAAAGCAAAAGGAGATACGCACATTGATCTTCATCATACAACTGAGGATACCGGCATAGCAATTGGTGAGGCTTTGAAAAAAGCATTAAAAAAATCTGTTGGTATTAGAAGATATGCACATGCGATGATACCAATGGATGAAACTTTATCGCGAGTTGCAATAGATATTTCGAATAGACCTTATTTAATTTGGAAAGTAAAATTAAAAGTTGAAAAGCTTGGCGAGATGGATACAGAACTATTTAAAGAGTGGTTTCAAGCTTTTTCTCAGGCAGCAGGAATTACATTGCACGTAGAAAACATTTACGGTGATAATAGTCATCATATAATTGAGTCTTGTTTTAAAGGATTAGCAAGATCATTAAGAGCTGCATTAGAGATAGACCCTAGGAATAGTAAATCAATTCCATCTACTAAAGGCTCATTATAAATTTAATGAAAGTTACGATCGTTGATTACAACTCGGGTAATATCAGCTCGGTGATAAACTCTTTCAAAGAAGTTGCCAAAGACAAGGTAAAGGTTGAGGTTACTGCTGATTTAAATAAAATCAAGTCGAGTGATAAAGTAGTTTTACCAGGGCAGGGCTCATTTAAAAGTTGTGTAGATGCTCTAAATAAAATTAATGGTCTGACCGAAACATTGAATGAGTTTGCAATCAATAATAAAAAACCACTTCTTGGAATTTGTGTTGGCTTACAAATGTTTGCTGATATTGGTTATGAAGAAACCGAAACCAAAGGTTTAGGTTGGATTCCTGGCAAAGTTTCAAAAATAGATAACCAAAATGGAAAATATAAACTTCCTCACATAGGGTGGAACCAAATTAATATTGTTAAGGAAAGTAAGATTTTTGAAAATATAGAGAATAATACACATATGTATTTTGTGCATAGCTATGAATTTATTCCAAAAGATAAAAATATAATTTCTGCAACTACAGACTACTCATCTAATATAGTTTGTGCAGTAGAAAATGAAAATATTTTTGGAACCCAATTTCACCCAGAGAAGAGTGATAAGATTGGACTTAAAATAATTGATAATTTTATAAATGTTTAAATTTATGAATAAACTTTTTTTAATTACTCTTTGTTACTTTTTTCTTACTTCGTGTCAAAATCTTCAGAATATAGAAAATACAAAGAAAAAAACTTTAAATAAAGAATTTACAATTTCAAGCGAGACAAAGTTAAAAACTAATAAATGAAAATATTTCCAGCGATTGATATTAAAGATAAAAAATGTGTGAGATTAGTTAAAGGAGATTTTAATAATAAAACTGAGTATGAAACGTCTCCAGTTGAACAAGCTAGTAAATATAAAGATCATGGCTTTAAAAATTTACATATAGTTGATTTAGATGGAGCTTTAACAGGTGAAACTACTAATTTAGGTATTATTCAAGATATAGTGAGTAAATTTGATCTTAAAATTGAGGTTGGTGGTGGTATTAGAAACTTTGAAAGTATTCAAAAGTATATTGACGCTGGAATTGAAAAAGTAATCTTGGGCAGTGCTGCAATAAAAGATAAAAATTTTTTAAAAGAAGCATGCGTAAAATTTCCAAATAAAATTGCTTTAGGTTTAGATGCTAAAGATGGATATTTATCAGTGTCTGGTTGGAAGGAAAATTCTAATAAATTAACTTTAGATTATTTAAAAGATGTAAATGGTTATGGTTTTAGCAGACTAATTTATACAGATATAAACCGAGATGGTATGAAACAAAGCCCAAATTTTGATGAAACATCAAAAGTTGCTGAGAAATCAAATTGTCCTGTGATTATATCAGGTGGAGTTTCGTCAATAAATGACATTAAAAAAGCCAAAACTTTAAAAAATATTGAGGGTATAATAGTTGGTAAAGCTATTTATGATGGAGATATAAAATTAGAGGAACTGGTAAAAGAAGATGCTTAAAAATAGAATAATTCCTTGTTTAGATGTTAAGAATGGCCGTGTTGTTAAAGGTATTAACTTTGTTGATTTAAAAGATGCGGGTGATCCAGTTGAACAAGCCAAAATTTATTCTGATGGTGGTGCAGATGAAATTTGTTTTTTAGATATTACAGCTTCCAATGAAAATAGAGATACAATTTATGATGTGGTTGAAAGAACATCAAAAAAATGCTTTGTTCCTTTAACCGTCGGTGGCGGAGTAAGAAGTATAGAGGATATCAATAAATTATTAAATTGTGGTGCCGATAAAGTATCTATTAATACTGCTGCTGTTGAAAATCCAAAAGTTGTTTTAGATAGTTCAAAAAAGTTTGGTTCACAATGTATTGTTGTTGCAATTGATGCAAAGAAAAATGGAGACAAGTGGGAAATATTTACCCATGGAGGTAGAAACAATAGTGGTCTTGATGCTTTAGAGTATGCTAAAAAAATGGAAGATAATGGGGCAGGAGAGTTATTGGTCACTTCTATGGATAGAGATGGAACACAAATAGGTTATGATGTTGAATTAATGAATAATATTGCATCAAATGTGAATATACCTTTAATTGCATCAGGAGGGGTTGGTAATTTAGATCATTTGGTTGATGGAATTAAATTAGGAAATGCAAGTGCAGTTTTAGCAGCCTCAATATTTCACTATGGAAAACATTCAGTGCAAGAGGCCAAGGAATATTTGGACTCAAAAGGAATTCCTGTTAGAATTTAGTATGTTAAGCACACTAGAAAATCTATTTAAACTTGCGCGCGAAAGAAAACAAAGACCAGTTGATGGGTCATATACCAACAAATTATTATCAGATAAATCGCTAAGCAAATCAAAAGTCTTAGAGGAAATAAATGAATTAATTGAGGCTGTAGACAAAGACACTAACAAAATACATGAGGCTGCTGATGTATTTTATCATTTGATAATTTATCTAGAAGCAAATAACATTAAGATTGAAGATATTGAGACTGAGTTAGAAAATAGAAAAAAATAAAAGTCAATGAGTAAGATTAAGATAGTATTTTTTTTAATATTAGGTTTCGTTTTCTATAAGGGTTACGTCGCTTTTACAAATTTTGAAATCGGAGTTTCTGATAGAGTAACTGAATTAGAGGAAAAAGCAGATTTTGAGAGACAAGGAGAGGTTATAGCTCTGATGATGTATTTAGGTGATCCTCCAGAATTAACTGAGCATTTGTTGGTTAAAAATGAGTCTAAATGTTTAGAGATGAAGCAAATTGCAGAGGAAACATCATTTGCCTATTATGAATGTGCAATTGTTGATGCTAATTTAAAAGGTGGAAAAATAACTAGCATAAATCAAGAGCTCAAGGTTTTACAATGACATATGATGAAAACAATATTTTCGCAAAAATTTTAAGAGGTGAAATTCCTTGTAAAAAAATTTACGAAGATGAGTTTGTATTATCTTTCCACGATATAAATCCTCAAAAAAAAATTCACGCACTAGTAATTCCAAAAGGAAAATACATAGATTTAGATGATTTCAGTAATAAAGCTTCATCAGATGAGATGGTAGGATTATTAAAAGGTATTAATATAGTAGCAAAGAAACTTGGTATTTCAGTTGATAGAGGCAAAGGATATAGAGCCTTAGCAAATATAAGTGAACATGGTGGTCAAGAGGTACCTCATCTTCATTTTCACTTATTTGGTGGTGAATCAGTTGGTAAGATGGTGCAGTGAATAAAAAAGTAGAGAGAAATTATTTAGAAATATCTTATTTGGAAGATTTAAAAGATTCTTCAAATTTATCAGACCACTACTCAATAAATTTAGTCGATCCGGTTGATTTTCAGTTAAATAAATTTTTTTATAAAAATATTGGTAAAAGTCATCATTGGGTAGACCGATTAGTGTGGAGTGAAAAACAATGGCTGGACTATGTTTCTGACAAAAAAGTTAAGACATATATATTAAAAGATGGGGATGAATTAGCAGGTTATTTTGAATTAATTTTACACACAGATAAAAATGAAGTTGAGATTGCTTATCTGGGTTTATTGGAAGAATATCAAAATAAAAAATTAGGCTCATATCTTTTATCAGGTGCTATTAAAAATTCTTTTAAACAAAAACCCAAGAGAGTTTGGGTTCACACATGTTCTTTAGATCACAAAAATGCATTAAATAATTATATTGCACGAGGTATGAAAGTTTTTAAAACTGAAACAGTCGTAATTTAAGCTAGTTTTGTTGCGGAAGTTTAAATATTTCTTTTTTAAATTTTTGATTTCTTTTGATGGAGGATAAATAGGTTATACTTACATTTTGATAAATATCCACTGTTTGCCATCCAATTAAGTTATAAGTTTTCTTATCAAAAAATAGATTTATCTCATTTTCATTTTCTGTAAAATTAAAGTTTATAAAATCATCATTTACTTCCCTTTGATCTAAATTTTTTATCTTTTTTAATAAATATTCTTTATTGAGAATTGTATCCAGAGGAGTTTTTTCAAGTGGATAAAAATAATAACTACTTATTGTTTTGATAACTAATGATTTTCCATCTGCAACCAAAACCTTCTGATTACTTAAATTATATTTACAATAAATTTTTTTTGGATACTCAATTATACAATTACCATTTTCCACCTTACCATTAATATTTTGTTCAAAATCAAATGATACATTTTTAATATCTGTAAATTTTTTAATTATATTTTCTTTTATAGATGCCGAGACATTGGAAATTATTGAAAAGAAAACTAGGATGATAAAAAATTTTTTCATTTAAGAACATCTCTTTTCCCAACGTGATTTGCTTTACTCACTATTCCCTCTGACTCCATCATATCAATTATTCTTGCAGCTCGATTATATCCAATTTGAAGTTTTCTTTGTAAGAATGAGGTTGATGCTTTTCCTTCTGTTTTAATTATTTCAATAGCAGTTTGATATAATTCATCTTTTTCGCCTTGATTTTTTGATTCATTCAATTCTTTTTCATCAGCAAAGTTCAATATTTCATCAACGTAGTCAGGTTCTGCTTGAGATCTTAAAAAGTTATTAATTTTTTCAATTTCACTGTCTGAAACAAAGGGAGCATGAATTCTTACAATTTTATTTGCAGATGACATATATAACATGTCTCCTTTTCCTAATAATTGCTCAGCTCCTTGTTCACCTAAAATTGTTCTGCTATCTATTTTTGAGGTGACTTGAAAAGAAATTCGGGTTGGAAAATTTGCTTTAATCGTGCCTGTAATCACATCAACGCTGGGCCTTTGAGTGGCCATAATAATATGAATACCAGCAGCTCTAGCCATTTGCGACAATTTTTGAATATAATTTTCAATTTCTTTTCCTGCGACTAACATCAAATCAGACATCTCATCAACTACCACCACTATGTAGGGCATGGGCAATTTATGTTTTGAATTATAACTATCAATATTTCTCACTCCCTCTTTGGTCATTAGCCTATATCTGCTCTCCATCTCTTTAACCACCCAACCAAGAACATAGGCAGCCTTTTTAGGCTCAGTGATGACCGGGCAAAGTAGATGAGGAATACCTTCGTAAGTAGAAAGTTCCAACATCTTAGGATCAATCAAAATAAATTTACATCTTTCTGGAGTATGTTTGTAAAGAAGAGACAAAATAATTGTATTGATACAAACAGATTTTCCTGAGCCCGTAGTACCAGCAATAAGCAAATGAGGCATTGCAGACAAGTCTCCAATTATTGGAGTGCCAGAAATATTTTTCCCTAGAGCAATAGGTAATTTGATTTCTTTCTTTTTAAAGTTTGAATTATCTAGAATTTCACTGAGATATACATTCTCTCTGTTTAAATTTGGAAGTTCTATACCTATGGTATTACTTCCTGGAATGGTTGCTATACGTGCAGACTCTGAACTTGTATTTCTTGCAATATCATCAGATAGATTAATTATTTTAGAAACTTTGATACCAGCTGCAGGTTCAAATTCATTTAGAGTAACCACTGGACCGTGACTAACTTTTTTAATCTTTCCATTAACACCAAAATCTAAGAGAATTTTTTCTAAAAATTCTGGATTATTATTTTCATTTTTATTAAGACCTTCCATTTCTTTTTTGTTTGGAGTTTTTAACAAATCAATTGAGGGCAGAGAAAATTTCGTTTTTGTAGACCTATTATTTTCAGCTTTAATAAACGGTAAATCTTCCTGTATTATGTCTTTTATTTCATCTTGAGGAATAAATTCGTTTATAAGTTCATCTTTATTTGTATAACTTCTAGAATTTTTATTAAATAAATAATTTAATATTTTTTTTACATTCGAAATAAAATTTTTTAAGTTAAAATTTATACTTAAAACGAAAAATAATAGAGTGAGTATTAGAAGTAAATAAAATGAAAAATCATCATATCTATTTAATAAATTAATTAAAAAATTTTCTGATAGGTAATTTCCAACAAAACCACCACTACCATTAATATGAAGTGTAAAATTTTCAGAGTAAAATTTTGAAAAAAACAAAGATCCAAATAATACATAAATTGTTACAAAAAAGGTGTTTTCTATAATAACTAAAATTTCTTTTTTTCTAAAAATGTTAAAACCTGTAAAGATATAAGTGACGGGTAATAAGTAACCTATTAAGCCTATAGATTGTAAAATAAAGTCTGAAGTAACACTTCCCTGATAACCTAAAACATTTTTTATAATAGTATTTTCTGGGAAAATAAAATTTGGGTCTTCTGGAGAGTATGAAATTAAAGCAATTAAAATTAAAAAACCCATTAAAAGAACACAAATACCAAAAATTTCAATTAATCTATTTGTGATGAATGTTAAAGCTGTGTTTGATAGTTTTTTTATATCCATATCAGATGAATCAAATTTACCACTTTGTATCATCTAATTTTTATTGTTAAAATTAAAATTTAATATGAAACTTTGTATTTTAGGTGGTGGATTAACTGGATTAAGTTTAGCAAAATCTTTAGTTAAAAAAGGATTATCTATTGATGTTTTTTTAAATAAAAAAAAATCAGATTTTAATAGGAGTCGAACGATTGGTATATCTAATGAAAATCTGATGTATTTTAATAAAGAAATATTAGATATTAAAAAATTATTTTGGGATATAAAAAAAATTGAAATTTATTCAGACAATCTAAGAAATGAAAAAATTTTAAATTTTGAAAATAATAATAAAACTGTTTTTGCAATAATTAGAAATTATCAATTACAAAGTAAACTACTTAAAAGTTTAAAAAAAGAAAAGTTATGTAAATTTAAACAAAATTTTGATTATAATCTTTCAAATTTGAAAAAATATAAGTTAATAATCAATTGTGAAAATGATAACTATTTTACAAAGAAGTTTTTTGCAAGAAGTTTGAAAAAAAAGTATGATAGTCTTGCGCACACTACAATTTTAAAACATAAAAAAATTCAAAATAATACAGCATCTCAAATATTTACGAAAAATGGACCATTGGCATTTTTACCATTATCAGAAATAGAAACTTCTATTGTTTATTCAATTAAAGGTAAAAAAAATATTAATTTCAAAGAATTAATTAAAAAGTATAATACCAAATATTCAATTACAAATTTTGGTATTTGCAACTTTTTTGAGTTGAAAGCTTCGAATTTGAGAACTTATTATTATAAAAATATTCTGGCTTTTGGTGATGTATTACATCGCCTCCATCCTTTGGCTGGCCAAGGTTTCAATATGACTTTAAGAGATATTCGAGATTTGAGTAATTTAATTGAACTTAAGTTAAAGAATGGATTAGAGATAGATAATTCAATTTGTGAAGAATTTCAAAATATGACTAAACATAAAAACTATCTTTTCTCTAGTGGAATTGATTTTGTATACGAATTTTTTAATTTTGAAAGCAAAATGAATAATAATATCCTTAGCAAATCAGTGAGACTTATAGGAAAAAATAAATTCCTAAATAGATCTTTTAAAAATATAGCTAATAGAGGTTTTGAAATTTAGTTTTATTGAACTGTTGTATTATTATAATTGTCAAAAGAATATGTAGTTAAAATTTCTGAAATTTTAGTTTTTCTAAGCTCTAAATTTTTGGCCTCTAATAAGATTTGTTTTTCTTCTAGCGTAAAAGGAGATGCCATTGCTAGAGCGTTAATTGTTTCATCTAAACTTTGTTTTTCTAATCCTTTCCAGTTAATAATAAATCCTCTTTTTTCAAAAAGATTTTTTAGGTCTTTAAATATCAATTTTAAATCAGAAAATTGTAGATTTTCACTTTGATAACTTAGGTCATCATAAAAATTATTAAAATTTACGTTGCACTCTCTGTATTTTTTATTTGAATTTACTTCATCTATTTTTTGAAATCTGATTATACCTTTAAGTTCTATTAAAAATTGACCATTATCATTTTCCCTAAAGCTTGTAATTTTGCCCATACACCCAATATCATATAATTCAGGTTTAACTTCACTTTCTTTTGAATTTTTAGGTTGTATCATCCCAATAAGCTTATTTGATTTCATACTATCATTAATCATATCGACATATCTTGGCTCAAATATATTCAATGGAACAGTAGTTCTTGGAAAAATTATAAAATTACTTAATGGAAAAACTGGTATTGTTTTTGGTAAATCTTCTTTTTTCATGAAAAAAACATATCATAATTAATATTACTTGAATTAAAAAAAACGACACACTATATTAATTTCTTATGCGGGCGTAGCTCAGTGGTAGAGCGTCTCGTTGCCAACGAGAAGGTCGAGGGTTCGATCCCCTTTGCCCGCTCCATTTTAAGTAATATAACAAAAAATTTAATTATATAAGGATGTTAATTAAATGAGTGAACTATTCGAAAAAAAATGTGTTCCTTGTGAAGGGGGTGTCCCAGCCCTTGATATAAGTGAAATACATAAATATCAAAAAAAAATTGATGGATGGGATGTAATTAAAAATGAGAAAAATATACATTTTTTAGAAAAAAAATTTACATTTAAAAACTTTATTGAGAGTCAAAAATTTGTAAATGAAGTAGGTAGAATATCTGAGGAGGAAGGCCATCACCCTGAAATTTTATTTGGATGGGGTTATGCAAAAATAAACATTTCAACTCACGCAATTGAAGGATTATCTGAAAACGATTTCATCTTAGCATCAAAGATTGACAAGATTTAATGTTTAAAATGCCTTGTTTTAGAAAAAATTAAAATAGTATTAGTTTTATCTGCAAATTTTATAATCTCTTTATCTCTGATTGATCCTCTAGGTTGGATTACAGCAGAAACACCTGATTGAATTAATTTTTCAATACCATCAACAAATGGAAAAAATGCATCAGAGGCCGCAACAACTTCTTCCTCATTTTTTTTGAAGCTTCTCATTTTATTTATTGCGATTTGACAGCTATCAAGCCTACTAGGCTGTCCAGATCCGATACCAACTGTTGTTTTATCACCAACGAGGACAATAGCGTTGGATTTAACATGACGGGAAATATTGAATGCAAATAATAAATTTTCAAATTGTATTTTGTTTGGTTTTTTCTTTGAGACAACTTTGAAATCCTTCTTTTTAAAAACATGATCATCTTGGGATTGAATCAGCATTGAGTCTGATGCAGAGTTTATTTGAAGAACATCATCAAAGTTAAAGTTTGTCGAATCTATAATTCTAACATTTTTTTTTGATTTTAATAATTTAAGAGCACTTGATTCAAAACCATTTGCAATAATAACTTCTAAAAAGGTTTTGTTTAACTCTACAGCTAAATTTTTATTAATTTTAAAATTGCAAGAGACAATACCTCCAAATGCACTTACAGGATCACATTCAAATGCAGATTTATAACTGCTTACTTTGTCCTTTAAAATAGAAACTCCACATGGGTTAGCATGTTTGATAATTACAGTGCCTATATTTTTCGGTAGACCTTTAGATATTTTTAAAGCTGCAAAAATATCATTGTAATTGTTATAGCTTAATTGTTTTCCATGAATTTTTTTTAATTTGAAATCCTTATTTTTTGAGTAAATAGCGGATATTTGGTGTGGATTTTCTCCATATCTTAATCTCTCGATTAAGTTTCCGTAAATAATTTTTTTCTCTGTAAAATTTTCACTTGTGACTGAACTGAAGTAATCTGAAATTATGGAGTCATAATATGCTGTTTCATTAAAGGCTGATTGAGATAATTTTTTTCTAAATTCTAATTTTGTTGCACCCTTAAATCTTTTTAACTGATCGATCAATGCTGAATATTGATTGATGGATGTTATTACTGCAACGTCATTGTAATTTTTTGCAGCACTCCTAACCAAAGCAGGACCACCAATATCAATTTTTTCAATTATTTTATTGTGATTTTTTGTTGTGTTCATAGTTTTTTCAAATGGATAAAAATTGACTATAACTAAATCAATATTTTGAAAATTATTTTTTTTTATTTCTCTTTTATGAAAATTATTATTTCTTTTATTCAAAATTCCCGCATGAATTTTTGGATGAAGTGTTTTAACACGTCCATCAAGAATTTCATTAAAACCGGTATATTCAGAAACTTCAAGGCATTGATAGCCTAATTTTCTAATTACCTTAAATGTACCCCCTGAACTTATCAGTTTAACATTATACCTGTTCAAAGTTTGTAATAATGGTTTTAAGTTTGATTTATCTGAAACAGAAATTAAAGCTGATTTTATTCTTCTTACTATATTTTTTTTATTTGCCATATGGTTTAAATTTACTAAAAAAAATATCTAAAATTACTCTTGATAATTCTGGTTTTCCTAAATCAAGGAGTATTAAACAATTAATATTTTATTTGAAATATTATATTTTAATCAGAGAGTGGTTTAAAGAATCTCAAATTAATATTCCAGAACATATCAATGAAACAATCTACTATCTCGGACAAGGTTACGCTTTTGTTTGGCAAAATCTAAAAAGTGATATTCTTTATAACGGTAATAACATCTCTGATAATAATAATTTTGATAATTATCTTCAAAGACTAGGTTATAAATTCAAAAATGACAATCAAGATTATGGTGGATATATAATTTTGAGAAATAAAAAGATGTGTCTCACTATGGATGCCGGTCCATCACCAAATTCATTTTTTTCTAAAGATTATCAATCTGGAGCTTTATCTTTTGAAATAATTTCTAATGGAAAAAAATTAATTAGTAATTGTGGCTATCATAGTGAAACGAACATAAAGCTAAATCATTTATCAAGATCAACTGCTGCTCAAAATACATTAGTAATCGATGATAATTCCTCCTGCAAATTTGCGAACAACGATAAATCTTTTTTTGTTTCCAAGGGTTTAAAAATTACAAAAAAAGAGACAGTTTTTGAAAAAAACTATTGGAAAATAAATGCTTCTCATGACGGATACCAAAAAAAATATAATACTATTCATGAAAGAAATATAGAATTTTATCCTGGAGAAGAAACTTTTGTTGGTTGTGATAAAATTCTAAAAAATATTAATAAAAATTATAAATTTGATATTAGATTTCATGTAGAACCAGACGTAAAATTAATGAAAACTCAGGATG